>JAIEFH010000309.1 GCA_029067025.1 Oscillospiraceae bacterium
ATTTTTGATTACCATAAGTCTATAAACAGTATCTTTCGTTAAGGCTTCAAATATATCTTCTTTTTTTTCAAAATAGTTATAAAGATTGCTCTTACTGACACCTGCCTTCTTAGCTATTTTATCCATTGAGGTTGACGAGTAACCATATTCCCCAAAAAGCATTTTTGCAGAAAAGAGTATGTCATTCCTTATTTCTTCTTTTAATACTTGCACAATAAAGACCACCAATTCTTTTTTTGTATTATATCAAACATTCCTGTCCTTTGTCAAGTAATAGACAATACTTTTATACTCTATCAGAATAAAAGGAATGAGGGGTATTCCGTAGTCGTCAGCATCGGTGGTAATGTGTATAATTGGCTATTGGCAGGCGGTCAAAAGCCGTTCCATACCGGCGTCTGAAAGTACAGGAATGTCTGTTTATCCTGGCAGCCCTCCGCAGTCAGATCCCGCAGGCGTTTACGGGATTTGGATAGAAACCGTTTCTTTGTCGAAATCTGTCCATTTATGTTATGTGATTGCAAAAAAGATGCGTCGAACTAAAAAACGCAAAAGGGGAAGTCGGCAAATTTCTTGTCAAAATTTGCCGACTTCATTGGCTCAATGTGCCAAAATCGCTATTTCCAGCCCTGCTCCCTCCATTGCTTGCACCCGTTTTCCCATCCCGGGCCTGAAGCCCGATCGGAGGGCAGGGCACATTATGATTCCATCTCAAACTTTAGCCGCTGCCGCGCGATTTCACAAGCCATGAGCCGGAGATCCTGTTCGCTTATATCCAGAATATCCGTGATTTCGGAAATCTTAAAACCATCCCGGAGCATTTGAATCAATATTTGCTGATCGGGGGTCAAGCTGCCGCAAAACCGCTCCGTATCCAACTGCCCGTCCAATATATCCGTCCAGTCGGAACTGGCGTCTGCGATCGTATCATAGAGGCAAAAGCCGTCTTCCTCATTGGCAGAGAAGGGCTGATCCAGGGAGCGTTGGCTAAAGGATTCCGCGTACTGCCGGTTTTCTGTACGGAGCGCGAGTTTGACACGGCCTTCTAAATAGGTCTCCAGATCCCTACACCCAGGTTCATAGTCTTGCGCGGCCGCGCAGAGTGCTTCTACCGCAGCGGACTTTCGATCCGCCAACGGGGTGCTTTTGGCCATCAGGTGGATCGCGTTATCCAAAATAGATCGGAATCGAATCAGGAGTTGCTCTGTGTCAAACACTTGCCGTCCTGCACTGTCTATCTTGCGGTGCAGAACGATTCGCCCCAAAAGGTAGCCGGTGTGTTCGTCTCGGGTCAAATGAAAATATACGGGTGGCCGGAGCCCAATGTTTGCCAATTGGGTGCACAGTGCCTGGGCGGTGAGCACACCGCAAGCGGGGCAGCTAATTCCGGCACCGTGGCCGTCAGCAATGGCGAGAACCATGGCGCTGGAGTCGAAACCGATTTGAATGAATGGCGGGAGATTTTCTCGCAAGGGCTTGCCTAGATGGAGTTTTCCGTCCCGGCTTACGGATGCCCGGAATGATTTCCGCCGATTCTCCTTTTCAAACCATTGAAAATTAAACTTCTCAGATTTCATTGTAATACCTCCTTAAAATGATAGGAGGCATAATTCTATAGGATACAACAAAAAAATGCAAGAAAATCTGCGTATGAGCAGAAAATTGGGATGTATAAAAATTAAGTTGCCCGCTTGGATCGGGCACCCTTCCTATTATTGCGGATTAGGAAGTGGTGGCAATCCGATCTTCGGCACCCGAGGCCGCTCCACGTCCTTGGCGTTGTAACCTTCTGCATAGATATTTTCCTGGATCTGAGATAACGGTCAAAAATCCAACGGACGATGGCGGTCTCATCAAGATTACAGCAAAGAGCACCTGCTGTACAAAAATGAAATCGACAGACTTCTTGTCGAAATTTGTCGGCTTCATTGGTGGACGATGCAGGACTTGAACCTGTGACCTCCCGCACGTCAACGCCGGGAAGAAACTTTTTTGCTTTGTTTGTAATGGTTTTTAGCTGCTTCTGTTCGGTTACAGTTGCTTTTCAGCAGCGTTTAATCGTATCGTTTCCGGGTGTTCCACGCACGTCTGTGGTCAGTTATGTGGTCAAAATAAAGCAGAGAACCTCCCTGGTCAGTGGTATAGCCGCTGGCCAGGGAGGCTCTTTTGCAAGGGGGAAACAGGGAAAAAACTACTACGCCTTAATCAAAAAGGGGCGGCAAAAGATACCGCGCAATTCACTGAATCGATCTGGGGTAAGGCTGTGTTACCCGTGGGACGCGCGGATGTTTTGGCCGATGGTCATACCTCTCTATCCGTCCCTTCCTCGCCTAAATTCGAGAACACTTCTGAAAAGTCTGTACTGGACACATCTTTTAAAGGCAGTGCTGCGGGTTTTCCCGTAGCGGATGACTGATAGACTGCCAGCACCATTTCCAGCGCATTACGCCCCGCTACGGCGTCCACATAGGGTTTACGGTCATGCAGCATCGCATCAATCATATCCGCATAAAGCGCTGTGTGGCCGTTGCCATAGACATTACTGGTGGCCTCCTGCAAACCTTTGTTTTTTGCATCTAGTTCACACTCGTCCGCAAAATCCCATACGTCAATGTGGTTGGTAGAGGTTCCTCCCAACTTCACGGTACCGTTCTGTCCAAACAGATACAGTGTCTCCTCCAGGTTTTTCGGATAAACATTCGTGGTTCCTTCAATGGTGCCAATGGCTCCGTTTTTGAACTTCACCACTGCCATTCCAATATCCTCGCACTCCAAATAATCGTGGAACTGCTGCCGGGTGACGCCGTAGACCTCCTCCACCTCATCTCCCATCATCCACCGTAACAGATCAATGCCATGGATACACTGGTTCATCAGGCAGCCGCCGTCCTGAGCCCAGGTCCCCCGCCAGGGCGCCTGGGTGTAATACTCACGGTTCCGATTCCAGCGGACATGGATGGAGCCGTGGGACAGCTGTCCAAACCGTCCCTGTTCCAAAGCCCTGCGGGTCTCCTGTACTGCGAGGTTAAAGCGGTTTTGGTGACAGGCACACACCTTCACATTTTGCTCTGCGCTGTGCCGAATGATTTCCTCCGCGTCTGCCATAGACATCGCCATTGGTTTTTCAATAATGACATTTACGCCGGCGTCAATGCAGTCCAACGCAATCTGGGCATGGAGCCCACTCTCCGTAGCAATTGCAACCAGTTGAAGGCTGTTCTCAGAGAGCATCCGCCTATAATCAGTATACCGCTTAATGGACGCATCCTGTTCCAAGCCGTGTTTTGCCAAAAGTGTCTCCATGGCCTCCGGCCTCACATCGCATACTGCGGCAATATGCAGTTCATTGTTCACTGCAGCCTTGATGTGGTTGGTGGCAATGCGGCCGCAGCCGATCAGGGCATAATTCATAGCATTCACCGTCAATTCAAGTAGTCTCGGATATGCTTCACAATTTTTTCGGCTGAGTTTCCATCCCCAAAGGGTCGGTATTTCGGTTCGAAACACACCTCTGTGTTCAGCTTTGCCAAAATATCCGTCCTATCCGGCTTTGCCAGTTGGTTGCAGAAGTTGACCATCGTTTCCGGCCAGGTCACCCAGTCAAACACAGTCACACAGGGCTTTTGCGCGAAAAACGCCTCCCGTTGCAGTCCACCAGAATCGGTAACGATTTTCTTCGCATGGTTGACCAGTGAAATTGACGTTTGATATCCCACCGGCAAAGTCAAAATGATATTTTGGTATTTGCCCGCTTGGCATAGTCGGGCCGCCCGTTCCTGATTGCGGGGATGAACGGGATAAATTGTGGGCGCATCCAAGCTGTCCATAGCCTGGAAGATTTGATCCAACTTTTCGTCTGTATCCGTATTTTCCTGCCGGTGGCAGGTCATGTAATAGAAACTGTCCGGCAGGTCAATGTGCGCTCCATCAAAGCCCGTCAATTCATTCAGTTCGCTGCCATCCAGCCGCGCACTGTAATAGCAGAACGCGTCATACATGGGATCGCCCACCAGATGGATCGAGTCGGAAAAACCCTCGCGTTTCAGAAAGTCCACCCCAGAAGCGGTACAAACCAGATGAAGGGAGGAAATGTGGTCTGTTACAATTCGGTTGACCTCCTCCGGGTTCTCATAGGTGCCCAATCGGTTGCCTGCTTCCACATGGCACACGGGAATGTGGAGCTTCACCGCTGCCAAAGCGCCTGCCAAAGTAGAATTGGTATCGCCGAATACCAAAAGCATATCGGGACGCTCCTTCAGCAGGATCTCGTCGACCTTTATCAGCATCTGTCCCGTCATCTGCCCGTGGGTGCCTCCGGAAATGCCTAAATTATAGTCTGGCTTTGGGATATCCATTTCCTCAAAAAATACGTCAGACATATTGTGGTCATAGTGCTGCCCGGTGTGGATGATGACCTCATCAAATTCCTTGCGCAAAACCCGGGAAACCACTGCCAGCTTGATAAATTGGGGCCGTGCGCCCACTACCGTGCAAATCTTTTTCACCTACAGCACCTCAATTTCCGCCCGATTGCAGACATTTTTCATTACATTCTTGCAGTCAAATACCGGCACACCTGCGTTGGCAACCATTTCATAATCCACGTTGCTGTGTGCAGTGGTGACCGCCACCAAGTCGTACCTCTGAAGTATCGCAGGATCAATCTTCTCCAGCCCCTGATACCACTGGCCTTTGTATCGGCACTGGGGGATAAAGGGATCGTAGTAGTCCACCAGCGAGCCATTGCGCAAGAATTCTTCCATTACCCGCAGCGCAGGACTCTCCCGGTAATCGTCGATGTCCTGCTTGTAGGCTACCCCCAGCAGGAGTACTTTGGAGCCATTCAGCGGTTTTTTTGCCCGGTTCAGAATTTTCCCGGCCCGCTCCACGGTGTATTCCGGCATACGGTCATTGATCATCATGGAACTCTCAATCATAGAAGTATGAAAGCCGTATTCCCGAGCCTTCCAGCTGAGGTAGTAGGGATCCAGCGGGATGCAGTGCCCACCCAGGCCGGGGCCGGGATAGAACGCCTGGAAGCCGTAGGGCTTCGTTTTCGCAGCGTCGATGACTTCCCAAATATTGATGTCCATCTTATGGCAGAGCATGGCCAGCTCGTTGACCAGCCCGATGTTCACGTTGCGGTAGGTGTTTTCCAGAATTTTTTCCATCTCCGCCACAGCGGGGGAGGACACCGTATGAACCTCACCGTCCAAGATGGCGGAATACACCATAGAGATTACGTCTGCCGCGTCCTGCCCAACAGCTCCCACCACTTTGGGTGTGTTGCTGGTTTTGTAAATCAGATTGCCAGGGTCTACCCGTTCTGGGGAAAAACCCAGGTAGAAATCCTCTCCACATTTCAGCCCGGAGCCCTCTTCCAAAATGGGGAGGAGCAGTTCCTCTGTGGTGCCGGGGTAGGTGGTGGATTCCAGTACCACGATGCTCCCCCGCTTAAGATGTCGGGCGATGGCCCTGGCAGAATCTCGCACATAGCTGATGTCCGGCTGTTGGTGGTCATCCAACGGCGTGGGGACACAGATGGCGATGAAGTCCACATCCCGCACAAAGGAAAAGTCTGAGGTGGCCCGGAGCATCCCGGAGGAGACAAGCTCCCGCAGGTCAGCGTCTACCACGTCGCCGATGTAGTTCTCCCCGGCGTTTACCATGTCCACCTTTTTCTGCTGGACGTCGAAGCCAATGGTACGGAAACCGTGCTTTGCCTTGTCCACCGCCAGGGGCAGGCCCACATAGCCCAGGCCGCAGACACCCATAAGCAATGTCTTGCTTCTTATCTTTTTAATCAATTCATTTTTGATTGTCATTACCATGCCACCTACAGTACTTCTGTTTGTATAATAAAAAGCGTTCTGCCAATTCCTTTTCTTGTTCAAATTTCATCCGGCGCATACTATCACCGTTAGCAGCATTTTTAAATGGATTTTTAGGCTGCAAAATATATTTCTCAAAATTTGAAAGTATGTTGATTTCATTTTCATAGTGCCGCCGAGCTAAAGACTCCAGCGTGTCGGAGGGAAATACTAACGTAGGAAGTACAGAAATCACCTGCCCTGCGTCAACTTTTTCATCAATGTAATGTAAAGTAACTCCTAATGGGCACATATTATAAATACTCCATTTAAAAGCATCCAGTCCTCGCACGGTAGGAATTACGCCAGGATGCCCATTCAAAATATGCTTTCCATGTAGACACTGGGGGGACAATATTCCTGCCCCGGTTATTAAATAGAAATCCAGGCCATTATCAATTTCCCAGTCATGGGCAACAGGAACAAAAGGAATATTAAAGTATCTGCATATTTCTTCGGGATGCGCAGCTTTTACTTGATTTGGGCGGTGCTGGAACAGCACAGTTCGAATAGGACGAGGTTCAAAAGGGAGGGCATAAACAGTAATGGAGTACCGATGCAAAAGATTCAGGACAATTTGCTCAGTTTTCAGGTGATTTGTATTATAGGTAATGATGCCAAGAGTTTTCAATTCAGCACCTCCAAAACCGCGTTAATCACCTTCTGCTGCTCTTGCCCCGCTAAATAGGGGTGCATAGGTAGCGAAAATGTCCGGGTACAATAATCATTTGCGTTGGGGAATGTCTCGTCATAGAATGGTTCATTTTGAAATACTGGTAGCGTGTGCTGGGGTGTGGGATAATAGACCATATTAGGGATACCCGCATCATTCAAGTAGGCAATGATCCTGTCCCGCTGCGCCGAATCCTCTGCCAGCAGGACGTACTGGGCATAGGCGGATACGTAGCCCTCCTCCACATGGGGCGTGACAAGCTTGCCCGCAAATGACTCGTTATAACGCCGGGCCACGGTCTGCCGTGCAGCCAACTCGTACTCCTCCAGTGCGTTGAGTTTTGGTAGCAAAACAGCCGCCTGAATGGCATCCAGCCGGGAGTTTATTCCCACCCGGATATTGTCGTACTTGCCCCCTGGCCCTTTCCCATGGACACACAGGGATCGGCACAGCTTGTCCAGCCCGTCGTCGTCTGTGAAAATAGCTCCACCGTCCCCGTAACAGCCCAGCGGTTTGGCCGGAAAAAAGGAAGTAGTACTGATCTTGCCAAATGAACCACAGCGCTTTCCATGGTAAGATGCCCCAAAGCTCTGGGCGGCATCTTCAATCAGGTAAAGACCGTAGGCCTCACAGACAGGTATGATTGCATCATAATCGCAGGGGTTTCCGAAAATATCCACCGCGACAACAGCCTTCGGCTTCAAGCGCCCTTCCGCCAGCACAGCCTTAACTTGCTGTTCCAGGCTTTCCGCATTGAGGTTGTAGGTGCGTGAGTCAATATCGCAAAACACAATGGACGCGCCCAACATTTTTGCTGGCTCCACGGACGCCACCATTGTGATATCCGTACAGAACACAGCATCTCCTGCCCCAATGCCCAGCGCCATATAGGCCGCTTGCAGTGCATCGGTGCCATTAGCACAGGTGACACAGTGCTTCCGGCCCACGAAGGCGGCCAACTGTCCTTCCAATTCTTGGACGAAGGGGCCGCCGATGAACTGGGCGGAGTCCAGGACGGACTGGATGTTGGCGTCGATTTCGGATTTCAACATACGGTATTGGGTTTGCAAATCGATAAACTGCATGACAGGTACTCCTTCAAAGGCTTACAGTTTTTCACCCCATATATAGTATAGGCAGTTTGTCTGGCTCAGCATAGCGACAGAAATCTTGAAAATGCGCATAACTTGGCTATACCGTGCCTGTACCTCTTGTTCATTTTCAAAATATCTTACATGATAGGGGTCATTAAAATTTGGAACTGACAGCAGCATTTTGGTGCCGGGGCGAATTCGATTGAGTAGTTCTAAGTCTTTTTGTATATGCTCCAAAACTTCAAAGCAAATTATTAGGTCATAATCTTGATTAAGCAGCTCGGTCTGGAACGCATCCGCCACGAAAAAACAATCTGTATGTTTGGGGTTATTTCCCTTTGCCAGCAAGACGCCCTCCGCTGCGTAGTCAAATCCTGTGTAATTGGAAAACCCGTAATCAAAAAGCATATTGGCAAACTGTCCGGCCCCGCAGCCGATTTCCAAAATCTGCGTTTCCCGGTTTAGATCTTTTAGATGGGACATCGCAACCAGCTAGGATTGGTAATAAAAGCTCTGTTTGTAGTGCTGATGATAATTACCTCCGGCGCCGCCGGTTTTATAAGCGGTGTCGTAAACTGAGCTGGATATTTCCAACAATGGCGATGAGGTGCCACTCACAGCCATATCCAACGCCTGAGACAACTGTTCTGTGAGAACTTTTCGTTCAAATCTCTCGATCACTGGTGAATGAAGCAGCTCCGGCGCAGTGTCATTCAGCCACTTTTTGTACTCCCGCATAATCATTGCCTTGATCCTGGGGATCTGCGTGCTCAAGAAAGCCTCTCCGTGCCCGCTTTCCCGGAGCACCCGATCCACCGCACTGTCCTTGGGTGCCAGAGCCAGAATAGGCCGCCCGCTACGCAGATACTCAAAAAATTTCCCGGTATAGACAGGTTTAAACTTTGCTTCATCGCCTACCAACAGCAGCAGCAGGTCAGCGTCCACATTTGCCTGGAGCGCCTGAGCATGAGAGAGATAGCCGGTATGGTCAATAATCTGTGCTAAGCCATACTGTTTGGCGGTTTCAAGATTGCCCTGCTCTGCCACTCCGACGATGCGGAACCGGACATTTGACAATTCGATTTTCTTCTCGTCCCGCAGCTGCTGCAGCGCCTTTAGCACGGGCGTAATACTTCTTTGTTGGGTATATAAAAGCCCGCTATAGTTGATCGTAAATTTGTCTGTTCTGCTATGCGGTATTTGCAGGGCGGCAAAATCCGCCTCATCATAGCCGTTTGTAATGCTTGCGAGCCTATCCTGGCTCAGACCAAAATGTTCTTGGTAGGCATCAATCAGGCTTTCCTCGATCGTCAGGCTGCGATCCGCCCCGTGGAGCAAGATCGATTCCAATTCGAATACGAGCCGGTGGCCGATATCCGACGGGTCATAGGCGGGGCCATAGGGATTGAACGTCCAGGGGTCACGATAGTCTGCAACCCAGGGGATGCCATATTTTTGCTTCAGGTAAAAACCAACCAGATGGGCGCTGCTGGGGCCAGAGGTGGTATAGATTACCTGGAAATCATCCAAGTCCATGGTTGCTTCGATGTGCTGGACAACGTCATATGCCCAGGACAATGCGCTACAGGGGAAGGTGAGCAGCTGTATGACACCTTCTTTGGTGTTGGAGAGCTGAGTAAAAATCTTATCAGCCTCTGGGCTGTAGCGCAGGATACTCCGAAGGAAATCCAACAGTGCCTGTACCCGGTTTCCGTCCAGCGCTGTCACTCTGCCCGTGCTAATTCCATCTGGGATGCGCGCGACCGTCATCCCCTCTGGGATCTCCTTGAGTTGGCTCTCATCGGAGAATTTCCAGCCGTTGGGAGGGCAGTCAGTGGAGACCACTGTGGGCTCCCAGCCAAACAGGGGCAGATATTTCGCAAATTTGATGGATCGAAACACACCAGAGCCAGATAGGGGCGGGAAATAATAGGCCACCATCAATACCCGCCCGCCCTTCTGCTCCTCTAACTTCTGGCGCAGAGAGGAAATGTCATCCATCAATTCTTCGTTATCCGTATGTCGGCAGCAGCGTTCCAGCATCTCCTGTGATTTTCTATTTTTGCCAAGATATGCATAGGTTTCGGCCAGATTATACAAAATCTCGGTATCATCAGGCTGTTGTTCCAACGCAGCTTCAAAAAATGTGGCAGCGTCCTTGAATTGGCCGCAGCAAAAGCAGACCACGCCAGTTAGATTTTGAACCTGCCACTGCTGACGTTTTTCCTGGGGCAGGGCTTCGATAAAGTCCAGTGCCTCCGACAATTTGCCTGCCGAGATCAGGCTCTCTAACAGTTTGATCGACTCCATATCCATGCTCCTCCAAACTTGCGGTTTGTGCCTATTATTGCGGGAGTCCTCCAACCACAGGAGGTTCAAACCCCTCAATCAAATATGCGACCTTTTGATATGCTTCACTTTGTTTCAATGCTGTCACCGCCGGATCATCAGGCATAAACCGCGACAGTATTGCTCGGATCTGCTCCGCCATGGTGCGCAGTTCGTCAGAGGGGTTCTTCAATTCCGAAGTGTGTTCCAGCAGAAATTCCACCATGCTTTTCGCGCTCTCGCAAACGGCCAAGCCTTCCCTCAGCAGGCGCACATAGCCCGCTGTATCTCCCGTATCCAGCGCCTCGAACGCCTGGGTGCAGTACCAGCCAAAACGGTGCAGGGGAGGCAGCAGAAACAGGTTTTCCCGGTTCAAAACCTCTTTGGCATAACACACCGGAAGATACGCTTTTTCCACCCGGGCAAAGGCCCGGGACAACAGCAGGCCGGTTTCTTCGTCAATTTCCTTCCAGGGACACAGCTTCAATGCACTCAGGCACAGCCCCCGGATCCAGCCCAATTCCTGTATGCTGTCGGGAATTTCCGCTTCGTCCGCCTGCCGCACCAGGTGATACAGTTCGTCCTTTTCACGGGCAATGTCTGCGGATAGAATGTCCATCTGCTCTATGGTCAGCGGACGGTTCTGGAGCGGGAAGCGCACACCGCGCCGCAGCGCGTGGGCCAAAACGTGGCCGGGCAGCCGTTCCAGCTTCTCTGCCTTGCCCAGCAGGGCCTCCAGCGTGGGAGCCTCCTCAGTTTCCAACATTTCCGCGGCAATTCCCAGCTCACACTTGTCCGCCAGGGGCCGGAATGTGGCGTAGGCGTGGCGCACCACGTCCGTCTCCGTCTCCTCGGAGCGGATAAATTCTCCCTCAAACATCTCCGCGCCCACCTGGATGAACTTGGCCCGGCGCGCATCCGCTTGCTCCTGGGTGGGGGAGGGCTGGCCGATCTCCTCCCGAAGCCGCAGCAGGAGCGGGGCCGTGTCTAAACTGTAGTGGCTGTGTATATTGCACAGGTTGCGCACACAGTCTCCTACCTGCTTGGCGTTCATCTGATGGCCGCTGAGGGTCTCCATGAGCCGCAGGCATTTTTCCGGCTGCTTCTCATGGAGATACCCGGAGGCCAGCACCGTGGCTACGCTGAGCTTGCTGTGGGCGTTTGTCTTGTACAGCGTGCTGGCCAGCAAGTCAGCCCGATCAAAATTCCCGGCGTGGTAGTCCTCTACGCCCTGGAGGTATTTCTCCCCCCAGTAAATGCTTTTAGCATAGTCATCCTTATTCCAGTAAGCTCCAAAGGCATAATAGGCAATCTCGACCCGGACAAAGATGGACTTTGAAAATTTATCTTCCGCTGCTTGAAGCCACTCCTCCAACTCCGGCAGATTTTTCACAATGGCATAGCGTACCGCGTAGCGGTAGATCACCGGGCCGAACAGCTCCCACTGGGACCATTTTTCGTCTACCCCCGCCATGGCCCGGCGCAGATAGTCCTCCTGCTCCGGCAGGCCGTCGCCGGATTCAATGCATTGGGTCAGGATGATCAGATTATCCGGGTCCTGCTTCAACTGCTCCCGCAGCAGCTTCATATTCCGCTCCTGCTTTTCCTTCTGTTTTGCCGGGTCCTGGTATGCGTATCCGTCGTGGTGGAACAGGGCGTTCCGGATCATCATCGTGCGCAGATCACCCGCATAGGGCCAATGCTCATGAATAGTCCCCTCATACCGGACGCCCGTGGACATACGCAGCAGACGCACCGCCAGGAAATCGGAGTAGCCCCCCTCCTCGTCCAGCTGCGGCGTACTGTAGTTGCGGATGATGACCGAGGCAAAGTCAAACTGCTTGTCCGTGGTCAGGAATGCTACAAACCCCTCGATATTGGGGTCCACCCACTCGTCGCAGTCGATGGTCATGTACCATTCACCGGAGCAGCGCTCCATCACCGCGTTGCGGGCGGCGGCAAAGTCGTTGATCCACGGGAAATCAAACACAATGTCGGCGTACCGCTCCGCCACATCGCGGCTCCCGTCTGTGGCCCCGGTGTCGGCCATCACCACCTCGCAGGGGAGAGCGTCCCGCAGGGGCTGAAGGGACTTCAAGCAGCGTTCCAGACAACGGATCTCGTTCTTAAAAATGATGCCGATGGACAACAGGGGCTTTTTCATCGCGTTCCTCTCCTTTTCGCTGGGGCATATGGGAAAGCCGCCGGGAGGGCGGCAGTTTTCCCACAAGCCCCATCATAGAAAGGGGGGCGGGCTTGCGCCCGCCCCCCGCTGTTGGGTCTATGCGGTTTTGCCAAAAACTGCGTCAGTGTGGGGATTAGCCCAGCAGCTGCAGCACACCCTGGGGAACCTGGTTGGCCTGGGCCAGCATGGCCTGGGCGGACTGGATCAGGATGTTGTTCTTGGTGTAGGCCATCATTTCCTCGGCGATATCCACGTCGCGGATGGTGGACTCGGCGTCCTGGATGTTCTCGGTCATGACGGACAGGTTGTTGATGGTGTGGTCCAG
>JAIEFH010000031.1 GCA_029067025.1 Oscillospiraceae bacterium
ATGCCCATGACGGGGACGTTTACATCGTATACGCGGGCCATTATGTGCTGACCGGAGAGCTGACAAACGGCAGCGTCATCATCGACGCCGGTAAGGCCGACAAGATATGGGTGGCCATGGACGGAGCGACGCTCCATTGCGAGGACGGCGCGGCGATTCGGGTCGAGCAGGCGGACAAGGTGTTCCTGACGCTGGCGGACGGCACAAAGAGCACCGTCACCTCCGGCGCGCGGTACGGCGAGGAGATGATCGCCTCCGGCGTGGACGGGACGATCTATTCCCGGGACGATTTGACCATCAACGGGAGCGGCGCCCTGGTGATTGACGGGGCGTACAAGCACGGCGTGGTATGCAACGACGACCTGGTGATCGCCGGCGGGGACATTACGATCAGCGCCGCGCAGGACGGCATCCACGCCAATGACAGTGTGCGGATCCGGGAGGCCGCGCTCTCCATTTCCGCCGGTGACGACGGCATTACGGTGTCCAACGACGATGAGACGGCGTTTCTCTATGTGGAATCGGGCGACATTGCCATACCCGCCTGCTACGAAGGGCTGGAGGCCGTTGACATCACCATCGCCGGCGGAACCGTTGACATTGTGGCGTCAGACGATGGAATCAACGCCAATGGGAGCGGGGACAGCTCCGTCATTCGGATCACCGGGGGCGACCTCACAATTACTAACCCCTCCGGCCGGGACGGGGACGGGCTGGATTCCAACGGCAGCATCTACATAGAGGGCGGCAGGGTTTTTATCAGCGTTTCGGACAGCGGCGGGAACTGCGCCCTGGACTATGGGAGTGAAAACGGCGGCGAGTGTATCGTCAGCGGCGGCACCGTCATCGCCTGCGGCGGCAACATGATGGCGGAGGGCTTTGACGCCGCCTCGCCCCAGGGCTTTTTGATGTACAGCACGTCGGCAGCGGCAGGGACGAAAATCAGCCTGGCGGATTCCAGCGGCAGGGAACTGCTTTCCGGGGAAATTCCCTGCGGCTTTTCCTCCGCTGTGCTCAGTGCGCCCGGGCTGCGTGTGGGCGATGTCTGCACGCTTACGATTGGCGGCGAGCGGGAGCAGATCACAATTGATAATACCTCGTCCGCCGGCTTTGTGATGGCAGGGATGTTTGGGGGCGGGATGCGCAACGGCCAGGGCGCTGCCGGCGGGAAGAATATGGAACCGCCCGGAGCATCGGAAGGAGGCCCTCCCGCGAACGGTATGGGCGAATTGCCCGATGATTCCGACTTTCCGGGAAATCGGGAGCGCCCCGATGGGATGCAGCCGCCCGATGACGTGGATATGCCCGATGGCGCGGATATGCCAAATGGCGGAGATCGGCCGGATCAAAAAGAATTCCAGGAAACTGGGGGAAGGCCGTTTGGCTCTGGCGCCGGACAAGACCGGGAGGACGCGGCGCGTTCCCCGCAGCGGGATTGGGGGCAGACGAGTCCTGAGGACAGCGCAGCATCGCCCGATCTTTCGGTGGAGGCGCTTGTTTTGGTGGGCGTCTCCGTACTGGTCCTGCTGGCCGGCCTATTGTTCGCAATCAAGGCAAAATAGAGGATGCCCCGGCAGATGGACTGCCGGGGCATTTTGGGGGATTGACACTGATTCGCAGGGTCGCTCCAACGCTTTGCCGCGCATTCGTCAACTCTTCAATCTGGGAGATTCAAAAATGATGGGCTTGCCCTGGCAGCTCACCCGGCCGAACTTAACTTCTACGCTGCCGCCGTCCGCGAGATTCGGATAAATCCCGTCGGGAGCGTCTACGTTCACCAGACCGCAATTCCCTTTCAAACTAAAAATACCGGTTAGCTGAGATTCCCTGCCGCGGTGAACCGCGCAAAGGATGTCGCCGCCCAGAGCGCGGACAGAATAGGAGCTGTCTGTGAGCAGGGGATGCTGCTTCAGCGCGTAAAGCCGCCGCAGCTGTTCTGCCCGGTCCGGGCCAGAGGTCCAGTCCACAGGATCTTTCTCAAAGAGATTGGGCAGATGGGCGCAGCTGCATTCCTGACCGCCGTAAAGCAGCGTCGTCCCTTTTTGAAAATAGAGGAATGCCGTCCAGTTCAGAAGGGCAGCCGCGTCAGGAATGGCGGCCGCGGCACGGAGCTGGTCATGATTTTCCAGAAAACGGAGTTTTACATAGTTATCCGGGTAGATTGCTTCCTGCTGGCTGATGGCCTCGGCGTACCGGCTTAAGGGGAGATCCCCCTCCAGATAGCCCTGGAAACGGGAGAAAATATCATACTCATAGCTGATGTCAAACGCCTGGAAAATTTCCGAGTCAGACAAAGCGGGGATGCCCTCGGCCCGGGCCGCGGCGACAAACTCCGTATGCACCGACTCCGCCAGCCAGATACAGCCAGGACGGACAGCCTCTACTTCCTCCCTGGCCCGGAGCCAGAAGTCCAGAGGCACCAGGGAGGCCACGTCACATCGGCAGCCGTCCCCCATGGAGGCCCAGTGGTTTAATGTCTCGATCTGGTAATCCCCCAGACCGGGGTTGGTGTAGTCCAGGT
>JAIEFH010000310.1 GCA_029067025.1 Oscillospiraceae bacterium
CTGGCGGCGGTGGCCCGTGAACTGAATGTGCATGGGCTGACCTCCGCCACGGTGCGCCTTGCGGTGGGCCTGCCCCTTACCTGGGTGAGCCAGCAGCGGGAGGACTTCAAAGCATACCTCATGCGGAGCCGGGAGGTGGGTTTTACTTTCCGAGAGAAAACGTATCAGGTAGAGATTGCCGGGATTGATGTGTTCCCCCAGGGTTTTGCAGCGGTGGCCAGCCAGATCAGGGACTTCCAGGGAATGAATATGCTGTGCGACATTGGCAACGGCACCATGAACATCATGTTTATCAACGACCGCAAACCCGCCGCCGACCGGATGTTTACGGAGAAGTACGGCACCCATCAATGTATGCTGGCCGTCCGGGAGAACGTCATGCGCACCCACCACGCCACAGTGGATGACTCCATCATCAACCGGGTGCTGCGCTTCGGCACAGCGGATATTCAGGCGGACTACCTGACCACCATCCAGGAAACCGCCGCAGGATATGTCCGTGAGATCTTCCGCATCTTGCGGGAGCATGAGTACAACCCGGCCCTCATGCGGCTGTATGTGCTGGGCGGCGGGAGCTGCCTGATCCGCAATTTTGGCGAGTATGACGCAAACCGAGTGACCATCAACGATGATATTTGCGCCACGGCCAAGGGCTACGAGTACCTGTGTGAACAGGCTTTGCGTAGGGGCGTGAGAGAATGAAAATAAAACGGTTTTCTCTCCGATTTAATCTTGATTGGGAGGATGACCGCAGAGCGTGGGAGGCCCTGCATCGCATGGACGCTCAATCTATCAATAAAGAGATCATCGCAAGGATAAACGCAAAAGAGCAAACCGACGTTTTGAAAGGCTTTATCCGTCAGGTCGTTTCTGAAGAACTCGCAAAAGTCCCCCAAGGCAGCTCGGTTCAACCGCCGCCCCAGCAAGAGAACTGTGCTGAAGAAATAGATAGCGTGTTTGATTTCCTGGACAGCTTTTAGTGGCATCACCCGTGATGCCACTTTTTCCGGCCTATTGATGGGTATGGCATCACCCGTGATGCCACAAATAAAACCGAAAGGATGTTGACCTATGGCTACGAATTGCCCCCGAAGTAAACCCCCTCCCAAGCCTGCCCGCCGTGTTTCTCCGGCAGAGTGGGCGTGGCTTGACCACATCAACCGTCAGCTTGCCTACGACGAATATATGCAGGCCAAGCGGGAACTTTGGCTTTGGGAGCGTCCGCCCAGGCAGGGCAGAGGGTAGGCGACCGCCAAGCCCGCACGTCCTCCAGCGCCGCAGGCGCAGAGGGTGGCGTTGTCTTAGCAAGCAACGTCCTTGCTACAGCAAGGACAGCTTGACAGGGGCTTGCCGCCCCTATGACCCCGCATTTACAACCGATTTTCCAGAAAGGAGCGTTTCATTTTGAGAAAACGGAACTGCCGCGTCGTCGTCTATTTTTCCAAGGACGAGCTGGACGCGCTGACGAAAAAAATCCGCAAGTCCCACCTCTCGCGGGAGGGCTTCATCCGTGCGGCTGTTGCCGGTAAGGAGGTCAAGGACGGGCCGACTGCTGATGTGCCCGCGCTGATCCAGGAGGTGCGGCGCGTGGGGAGCAACCTCAATCAGATCATGAAGCGGGCCAACTCCATCGGTCTGCTGGACGTGCCCCAGCTCCGCAAGGACGTGGCCGACCTCCGCACGGTTGAGAAGCTGATCGTGGACGCCTACACCATGCCGGACTGATATGGCCGTTACCTCTATCTGGCCCATCAAGGGGCGCGTGGACAGGGTGATAAACT
>JAIEFH010000311.1 GCA_029067025.1 Oscillospiraceae bacterium
ACGACGTGCTGGCCGAGGGCGTGTGGCAGAACACCTTTAAGGTGAAGCCGGACGTGCTCACCGAGCAGGAGAAAAAGGACTGGATCGCCCAGCTGTCCGGCGTGACGGTGGGCTCCGACGCCTTCTTCCCCTTCGGCGACAACGTGGAGCGGGCGTTTAAGTCCGGGGTCAAGTACATCGCCCAGCCCGGCGGCTCCATCCGGGACGACCAGGTCATCGCCACCGCCGACAAACACGATATGGTGATGGCGTTCACCGGGATGCGGCTGTTCCACCACTGAATCCCAAACGAAAAATCGGGATTTGTGGTGGTAAGGAAAACTAAGGGAGAACGTAGAATATGGAGAATGCACTTGCAAAACCTATAAATAGGGGATGCTTAAACAGAAATCAGATAAAATATATCGTCGTGATTGCCATGCTGATAGATCACATCGCATGGGGCTTTGTCGATGTTGTCAATCCATTTTTTGGCGCGTGTATGCACTTTATCGGACGGCTTACTGGGCCAACAATGGCTTATTTTGTCGGAGAAGGTTATTCCCATACCAAAGATGTCGGCAAATATCAGAAAAGGCTCGCCCTGTTTGCGCTTATCTCTTGGCCGGCGTATATATACTTTGAATTTGGTTCTTTGTTTTTGGATTTTGGAAACGGACTTATTTTGTTTAATCCTGCACAAAGCGTTATTTTTACGCTTTTTCTTGGCCTTAGCGCGATCAGGATATGGGAAAGCCCTAAGATAAAGAAATCAATCAAAATCATCTGTATTATTCTGTTATGCCTGCTCTCTTGTATAGGAGACTGGGCACTTATGGATGTACTGGGTTGTCTTTTTGTCCATATATACCGCAACAGGCCAAAAGCAAAATGGACCGCTTTTACGCTGATTTTCCTTATTCCCAATGTCTTAATGTGGATATTTATAGGCTTTCATTCCACATGGTTCCAGGCAGGTGTACTGCTTGTCCCGCTTATGCTTGGTTTCCTCTATAACGGGCAATGCGGCAGCAAAGCAAAGGTACATAAATGGTTTTTCTATCTGTTTTATCCCGCACACTTAGCAGTATTAGGATTATTAGAATGGGGTATCCTGCGATAACTTCCGATTTGCCGGGCAGTTAATATTTTCCTACGGCAAGGGGAGTGTAGTACACAACCCAAATACGCAATCAAAGCCGCTTTTAGGTCAGGAGGGTTTTTATGAAAGTTTTAGTGGTAGGCTCCGGCGGCCGGGAGCACGCCATCTGCTGGAAGCTGGCCCAGTCGCCCAAGGTTGACGAGCTGTTCTGCGCCCCCGGCAACGCGGGCATCGGGCAAGTCGCCAAGTGCGTGAATGTCAAAGCCACCGATGTGGACGGCATGGTGAAGTGGGCAAAGGACAACGCCATGGATTTTGTAGTTGTGGCCCCGGATGACCCCCTGGCCCTGGGTATGGTGGACGCGCTGGAGGCGGCGGGCATCCCTGCCTTCGGCCCCCGGGCCAACGCCGCCGTCATCGAGGCCAGCAAAGCGTTCTCCAAGGAGCTGATGAAGAAGTACCGCATCCCCACCGCCAAATATGAGACGTTCACCGAGCTGGACAAGGCCCTCAGTTACATCGAGGCGCAGGGCGCGCCCATCGTGGTGAAGGCGGACGGGCTGGCCCTGGGCAAAGGTGTGGTGGTGGCCGCCACCGTGGACGAGGCCAAGACCGCCGCCCGGGAGATGATGGAGGACAAGAAGTTCGGCGAGTCCGGCTCCACCGTGGTCATTGAGGAGTGCATGACCGGCCCCGAGGTCACCGTGCTGGCCTTTGCCGACGGGGAACACGTGCGGCCCATGCCCGCCAGCCAGGATCACAAGCGGGCCTATGACGGCAACCAGGGCCCCAACACCGGCGGCATGGGGGCCATCTCCCCCCCGCCCCAGTACACCCCGGAAATTGCCCAGCGGTGTATGGATGAGATTTTCCAGCCCACCATCCAGGCGCTGAAGGGGTCGGGCCGGCCCTTCCATGGGGTGATCTACTTCGGCCTGATGCTCACCCCGGAGGGGCCGAAGGTAGTGGAATACAACGCCCGGTTCGGCGACCCGGAGTGTCAGGCGGTGCTGTCCCTGCTGGACGGCGATTTGATGG
>JAIEFH010000312.1 GCA_029067025.1 Oscillospiraceae bacterium
GTTCTACACCGAGCACCCCGACAAGTTCGATCCTCGCGAGTACCTGAAGCCCGCCCGCGCCAACATCAAGGAGCTGGTGCGCCACAAGCTGGTGAACGTGCTGGGCTGCAACGGCAAGGCCTAATTAACCAACGACAAAGGAGAAATTCAACATGGCACAGTTAAAGGGCGCTTGCGTCATCGGTCAGTCCGGCGGCCCCACTTCCGTTATCAACGCCAGCGCGTACGGCGTGATCCGTACCGCGCTGGATTGTCCCGACATCACCGCTGTCTACGGCATGGCCCACGGCATCAAGGGTATGCTGAACGACCAGCTGTACGACATGGGCCAGGAGGACGCCAAGGAGCTGGAGCTTCTGCTCAACACTCCCTCCTCCGAGCTGGGCTCCTGCCGCTATAAGATCGCCGACCCCGACGTGGACGACACCGATTACAAGCGCATCCTGGAGATCTTCAAGAAGTACGACATCCGCTATTTCTTCTACAACGGCGGCAATGATTCCATGGACACCTGCAACAAGGTTTCTAAGTATATGAAGAAGGTGGGTTATGAGTGCAGGGTGATGGGTGTGCCCAAGACCATCGACAACGACCTGTTCGGCACCGACCACTGCCCCGGCTTTGCCTCCGCCGCCAAGTATATCGCCACCTCCTGCGCCGAGGTGTACAAGGACGGCCGGGTGTACGACACCGGTATGGTCACCGTGATCGAGATCATGGGCCGTCACGCCGGCTGGCTGGCTGGTGCTGCCGCCCTGGCGGGCGTGGTGGGCTGCGCCCCCGACCTGGTCTACCTCCCCGAGGTGAACTTTGACATGGACAAGTTCCTGGCCGACGTGGACGCCATCTACAAGAAGAACGGCAACTGTATCGTGGCCGTCTCCGAAGGCATCCACTACGCCGACGGTTCTTTCGTGTCCGAGGCTAAGACCTCCGCTACCGACGGCTTCGGTCACGCCCAGTTGGGCGGCCTGGCCGCGCTGCTGGCCAACGTGGTCAAAGAAAAGACCGGTGCCAAGGTTCGCGGCATTGAGCTTTCCCTGCTCCAGCGCTGCGGCGCTCATCTGGCCTCTCAGACCGACATCGACGAGTCCTTCCTGGCAGGCAAAACCGCCGTGGAGGCTGCCGTGGCCGGTGAGACCGACAAGATGGTGGGCTTCGAGTGCTCCCGCGAGGGCGGCAAGTACACCTGCAAGACCAAGCTGTTCAACCTCTCCGACGTGGCCAACTTCGAGAAGAAGGTGCCTCTGGAGTGGATCAATGAGGAAGGCAATGGCGTCAACCAAGGCTTTATCGACTATGCCCTGCCCCTGATCCAGGGTGAGAACCACCGGGCCACCGAGAATGGCCTGCCCCGCTTTGCCCGCTTGAAAAAGGTGCTGGCGAAGTAAAAAACAAAGCAAAAAGCACCGGGTTCCTCTGGAACCCGGTGCTTTTTATGTTCATCAGTCTGCTACGCCAGTCATAGCACGAGCCACGGTCACGCTCATCTGATCCAGATCTTTCTTCATGGACAGGGCCTCGGTGATGTCATAATCCACAATGTCATCGCCCTTCATCGCCACTACCCGGCAGGTCTTCCCTTCCGCCAAAAGCTTGACCGCCTCATAACCCATATGGGTGGCGACAATCCGGTCGCGGGAAGTAGGAGAACCGCCTCGCTGCACATGGCCAAGTACAGTAACACGGGTATCCAGCGACGTAGCTTCACGGATTTGGTCAGCCACATTGTACGCACTGCCAGGGACACCCTCGGCTACGATGACCATGAAGTGGGTTCGTCCGCCCAGGCGGGCATGCCGGATCGGCTCAATGACATCCCGTTCGAAGTCTACCTCGCGCTCAGGCACCAGCACCACCGTGGCGCCGCAGGCAATGCCCACAGAGTAAGCCAAGTACCCGGCCCGGTGTCCCATGACCTCTACCACAGAACACCGCTCGTGGGACTTCATGGTGTCGCGGAGCCGGTCAATGCTCTCCAGCGCGATATTGCAGGCGGAGTCGTATCCAATCGTGTAAGTTGAGCAGGCGATGTCATTGTCGATGGTGCCGGGGATGCCAATGACAGAGATGCCGCTGTTCGCCAGGCTGAGCAGACCCTTGAAGGTGCCGTCACCGCCGATGCCGACCAGGGCGTCAAGGCCTAACAGTTTACAGGTGGCCAACGCCTTATTTCGCCCAGCCTCCTCCATGAATTCCAAGCTGCGGGCGGAGTAAAGCATAGTGCCGCCCCGGCGGGAGATGTCGCTGACGCTCTCAAAATCCAGCCTGCAAAAATCGCCGTTGAGCAGGCCGTGATAACCGCGGCGGATGCCGATGCACTCCACGCCATAATGTAAGGACGCGCGAACCACGGCGCGGATGGCCGCGTTCATACCGGGGGCATCTCCGCCGCTGGTAAATACGCCGATACGACGAACCGCAGAATTCATAAAGATCATATCCTTTCCAACTTTATTTGATAAACATTGTTGTTTGAATCAAACCTTCAACTCCACAGCCTGGTCAATCAGCGCGGATTGGTGAGTTTTCAGAATGGGTTGGACACATTCCATTAAAAAGTCGGTCACCTGTTCCGGACAGCGGCCAATATATCGGGAGGGTTCCAGATGAGCGGACAGCTCCTCGCGGCTCAAGCCGAACAACGGATCAGCGGCCAGCAAATCAATGAGATTATTTGTAAGGCCAAGTTCCTTTACATTTCGCCCAGCTTCCAGAGAATGAACTCGGATGCGCTCGTGGAGCTGCTGCCGGTCGCCTCCCCGTTTCACCGCGTCCATCATGATATTCTCGCTGGCCATAAAGGGCAGTTCTTCCAAGATGTGTTTTTCAATAACCTTCTCATGAACCACCAATCCGGATGCCACATTCTCATAGATGTTGAGAATAGCGTCTACCGCCAAAAATGCCTCAGGCACCGAGATGCGTTTGTTGGCAGAGTCATCCAGAGTGCGCTCAAACCATTGTGTGGCAGCGGTATAGGCGGGATTGGCCGCATCTGCGATGACGTAGCGGGCCAGCGAGCAGATGCGCTCGCACCGCATGGGATTGCGCTTGTATGGCATGGCGGACGAGCCAATCTGGCTTGTCTCAAAGGGTTCCTCTACCTCCTTCAAGTGGCAGAGTAGACGCACATCAGTGGCAAATTTACAGGCAGACTGGGCGATACCGGACAGTGTAGCCAATATGGCGGCGTCCACCTTTCGGGAGTAGGTCTGTCCGGATACGGGAACAGTACCCTCAAAGCCCATTTCCCGGGCAATGCGGCGATCCAGCTCTTTACATTTTTCGTGATCGCCCTCGAACAGCTCCAGGAACGACGCCTGAGTGCCGGTAGTGCCCTTGCAGCCCAGCAGCTTCAGCGTGGAGACGCGGTACTCCACCTCGTCCAGATCCTGGAGCAGCTCGTTCATCCACAGAGCGGCCCGCTTGCCGACTGTCACCAGTTGGGCGGCCTGAAAATGCGTAAATCCAAGGGTTGGCAAGGATTTATACTTGTCGGAAAATTGGGCCAATGCATTCAGCACGCGCACCAACTTGTCCCGAACCAGTTCCAGTCCCTCGCGCATGATAATAATATCCGTGTTGTCTCCCACATAACAGCTGGTCGCCCCCAGATGGATGATGGGCATTGCCTTGGGACACTGGGCACCATAGGCATGGATATGGGCCATCACATCATGGCGGAGTTCCTTTTCCTTTTTTGCGGCCAGGTCGTAATCAATGTCAGTGATATGGACGGACAATTCGTCCACCTGCTCCTGAGTGACAGGCAGCCCCAACTCCATCTCGGCCCGGGCTAGCGCGATCCACAACCGCCGCCAGGTGGAAAATTTCTTGTCCGGCGAGAAGATATACTGCATCTGATCGCTGGCATACCGGGAAGACAGGGGACTTTCATATGTGGCTTTATTCATGTTTGTGCGTCACCTCATATTCTGGAATTTGGCACTTAACGTATTATACCACATTGCCTTTCTTTGGACAAGTTATGGTAGAAAATTTATCTTTCATCCATAGAAAAAGAGCCGTGCATTGAGCACGGCTCTTTTCGTTCATTATCTTAGTTAGCCCTCGCCGCGCATCTTGGCAAAACATTCACTGCAGTAAACAGGACGGTCAGACTTCGGCTCGAAGGGAACCTTGGCCTCGCCGCCACACTGGGCGCACACGGCGGTGAAGTACTCGCGGGGACCACGGGCAGCGGCCTTGCGGGCATCGCGGCAGGCCTTGCAGCGCTGGGGCTCGTTCTGGAAGCCGCGCTCGGCGTAAAACTCCTGCTCACCGGCGGTGAACACGAACTCCTGGCCACACTCTTTACAAACTAAGGTCTTGTCTTCGTACATGGAAATACCCTCTCTTTTGATGCCCAGAATCGGAAATACAACCTGCTGGGACTGTAATATTTGCGTCAGCTTTCGCTGAAAACGCCAAAGTTACCGGCAACCTTCCGCCGGATTCGCTGGACCGCATTGTCCACCGATTTAATCGAACGTCCCACCTGCTCACTGATTTCCTGATAGGACAGGCCGAGAAGAAAGAGATCCAAAACCCGATGCTCCAGCGGAGAAAGCTGCTGCTTCAAACAGGTCAGCAGTTCTGTCTCCTCCTCCCTGCTGATGTACTGTTCCTCAGGGCTTGCGCCTACGCCCAGCATGGGGGATTCAAATGGAACGCTGTCATTCAGAGGAGCGTGCTTGCTCCGTGCCGCATTGGTGACAGCGGAACGGATCCGATTTCGGATGCACACCTCCGCAAAGGTTTTGAATCGGGCGTCGCGGCTGGGGTCAAATTCCCGGATTGCCTTCAGTAGTCCAAACATGGCCTCCTGAATCAGATCCTCGCTGTCCCCGCCCGCCAAAAAATAGGGTCGGGCGCAAACCCGCACCGGGCGGAGATACCGTTTGACCAGTTCCTCTTCCGCATCCCGTCGGCCAGCAGCCACCAAAGCGCAAAGCTCCTCATCGCTGTATTCACTTATAGAGGAAGTGATTGCATTCATAACTCGACCTTGTATATTTAATCACAGAATTACTGAAGTGTCAATTGTTTTCAACGATTTTTTTAGAAAATCTTCTAAATTTGTCCAATTGCGCATTATGTGCTGGAAAAATTTGAAAGAAATTCCAGTTCGCCCCACCCTTAACGCCTAAAAAGAGAGCTGCTCCGGCATACATTCTCCGCCTGGCAGGGCCAATCCCAAGTGCCGGTAGGCCTTTGGCGTGACGCAGCGGCCCCGGGGTGTCCGGGTGAGAAAGCCTAGCTGCATCAAGTAGGGTTCATAGACGTCCTCCAGCGTGACGGATTCCTCGTTGATGGTGGCGGCCAAAGTATCCAGCCCCACCGGCCCACCGCCGTAGTTATTGATGATGCTGGCCATCATTCGACGGTCTACATTGTCCAATCCCAGTTCGTCTATTTCCAGCGCTTGGAGTGCTCGGTCGGCCACGGAACGGGTGACCACGCCGCCGGCGGTGACTTGAGCGAAGTCCCGCACCCGGCGGAGCATTCGGTTGGCGATGCGGGGGGTGCCCCGGCTGCGGCGGGCAATCTCCAGCGCTCCCTCCTGCTCAATGGGCACCTCCAGGATCCCTGCGGACCGGCTGACAATGAGGGCCAGCTCTTCCGGCGTGTACAGCTCCAGCCGCAAAGTGACACCGAAGCGGTCCCGCAGGGGCGCGGACAGCTGCCCCGCCCTGGTGGTGGCCCCGATGAGGGTGAACTTGGGCAGATCCAGCCGGATGGAGTTGGCAGAGGGCCCTTTGCCAATGATAATGTCGATGGCGTAGTCCTCCATGGCTGGGTATAGAATCTCCTCCACAGAGCGGTTCAAACGGTGGATCTCGTCCACAAACAGAATGTCGTTCTCCTGGAGGTTGGTCAGCAGCGCCGCCAAATCGCCGGGCTTTTCAATGGCCGGGCCGGAGGTGATGCGGATGTTGACGCCCATCTCGTTGGCGATGATGCCGGACAGCGTGGTTTTGCCCAGCCCCGGGGGGCCATGGAGCAGGACATGATCCAGAGGCTCACCCCGCATTTTTGCGGCCTGGATGAAGATGGACAGATTGCCCTTGGCCTTCTCCTGGCCGATATACTCAGTCAGCGATTTGGGGCGCAGAGACCCCTCCCCCTCGTCATCCCGGGTCAGCGAGGTGGTCACGAGAGGCGCTTCTGTCTCAAAGCCGCCGTTGTCGGAAAAATCAATGCTCAAAGGATCACATCCTTACCCTTTTACCATTTTTTTCAGCGCCTGCTTGATGACACTCTCCAGGGACAGCGCATCCAGATCGATCCCCTTCAGCGCCACCGCGATCTCGCTCTGGCTGTAGCCAAGTACGGCCAGGGCTGCAGAGGCCTCGCTGGCCTTGTTCTCCGGAATGATGGTGACGCCTCCGGCAAACACCTCTCCCCCGCCCGTGGTCAACTGGCCCTTAGCCAGCTTGTCCTTCAGCTCCAGGATGATCCGCTGAGCGATCTTCTTGCCGATGCCGGGGGCGGAGGTCAGCGCTTTCTCGTTGCCGGAGACGATAGCCATGGCCAGTCCCTCCGGGCTGTTTGAGGATAAGATAGCCAGAGCCGCTTTGGGCCCTACCCCGGACACTCCGATGAGCATCCGGAAACAGCCCAGCTCACTCTCACTGGCAAAGCCGTAAAGCTCAAAAATCTCCTCGCGCACATACAAATGACTGTAAAGTTTAGCGGCTTTACCCACATTGAGAGAGGCAATGGTATGGTTGGTAGTGCGGCAGGCATAGCCCACCCCGCCGCAGTCGATGACCGCCAGGTAGGGTTCAATGTGAGCAACCGTTCCGTTCAAATAGTAAAACACAATGATCTCTCCAAATTCAACGTATATTTTGCAGCAGCGAGGTGGCGGAACGGGCATGGCACAGGGCGATGGCCACCGCGTCGGCGGCATCGTCCGGCTTGGGGACGGCGTTCAGCTTCAAAAGCCGCTTGGTCATGTCCATCACCTGCCGCTTTTCCGCCTTGCCGTAGCCCACCACCGCCTGCTTCACCTGAGAGGGGTTATACTCGCAGACGGGCAGGCCCAGCTTCTCCGCCGTCATGAGGATGACCCCCCGAGCCTGGGCCACGCCGATGCCGGTTGTGACATTGTGATTAAAGAAGAGCTCCTCAATGGCCATTACGTCCGGGTGAAATCTCCCGATAAGCTCCTCCAGATCGGTGGCAATCCGCCACAGCCGGGCGGGCAGCCGAACCCCTGCTGGGGTGTTGATGGCGCCGCAGGCCACCATGCGGTATTTTCCCTGAGCAGCTTCCACCAAACCAAAGCCCACAATGGCGTAGCCTGGGTCAATTCCAAGGATTAGCAACGGCACACCCTCCTGACATGATTCCGTTACCATGATACCACAGATTGCGGGTAAAGACAAGCAAAAACGGCGGATGATGCTGTCATCCGCCGTGATCGTTTGCGGTTCAGGCCCGAGGATGGGCCCGGGCATAGACGTCCCGAAGCTTTTGGTTCACTACCTGGGCATAAATCTGGGTGGCGGAGATGTCCGCGTGGCCCAGCATCTCCTGAATGGACTTCAAATCCGCTCCGTTTTCCAGCAGATGGGCGGCAAAGGAGTGGCGCAGGGTGTGCGGGGTAATATCTTTGTGGATGCCCGCCTTATCCTGGTAGCATTTGACGATCTTCCAGAACCCCTGCCGGCTCATACGCTCCCCATTCATATTGACGAACAGGGCGGTTTCCTCCGGGTTCTCCAGCAGCTGCGGCCGTACGTCATTGACGTAGGTGGCCACAGCCCGCACCGCCCCCTTGTAGAGAGGCACCACCCGCTCCTTGCTCTTGCCCCGGCAGCGCAGAAAACTGGCGGACAAGTTTAAGTCTTGAACATCCAGGGAAATGAGCTCAGATACCCGAATCCCAGTGGCATAGAGCAGCTCCAGCATAGCTTTGTCCCGGCAGCCTTTGGCGTCGGAGGAATCGGGCTGCTCCAGAAACAGATCCACCTCGTGGTTGGAGAGGATAGCGGGCAGCTTACGCTCCACCCGGCTGGGGGTAAAACCCTTTGCGGGATTGATCCGCACCGCCTTGATGGACATCATGTACATATAGAAGGACTTCAGCGCTGCCACGGATCGAACTACGGTGGCATTGGACTTGCCCTTTTTCTCCAGGTGTTGGGCGTAGCGCTTTACATCATCTTGATTGATTTGAGTGAGGGTCAGCCCCTCCTCCTCCACCCACTGGCCGAACTGGCGCACGTCTCGCAGATAGGAGCTGAGCGTATTGGTAGCGGCCCGTTTTTCCTGGGCCAGCCAAATCTCATAACCAGAGATACAGTCCAATTTTACTCAACTCCTTTCTCATGAAACAAACAGGCGGGCACATACCGCCGTCAGCAGCGCGGGCATCAGCGTCTGCTGCAGCGCCACAGCCAGCACCAGCAGGCCCGCGCACGGGGTCAGCGCCTGGACGCGCTGGCTCCAGGCCGGGGCCCGTTCGCCGGACAGCCGCCCCAGCGATTGGCGGAAAGCATCCGCCGCAACAACAAACAAAACCGGCACGCCGATCAAGGCTGTCACACCAAAAGAGGCCAGCGACGCCGCCATACCGGGCAGGCCAAACAGCCGGGCAAAGCTGGCGGCGGAGAAAGCCAGCAGGAACCCCCGCGCTCCCAACAAAATTGGGATACCCACCGCGCCTGCGGCGGTGCCGCCGAGGAGGAAGGCCGCCAGCGG
>JAIEFH010000313.1 GCA_029067025.1 Oscillospiraceae bacterium
GGGCGGTCTGGGCGGGAACAGGTAGAACGGCCGGTAGACATAGGTGGGCCCGTAGTAGCCGCTGTGGTAGCGCCGCCGGTGGGAGCCCTCGATCACCAGCAGAAGCAGCACCACCAGCACAAGAATAACGATCCAATCCATAAGCACAGCCTCCTCTCAAAAATATCGGCTAGAAGTAGTATACCCCATACCACGCCTCCAGCATCTCGGTGAGCTGGAGCACGGCGGAATCGTAATCACCCCGGGCGAACCACTCCTCCATGTAGTCGTAAGCGTAGTCAGAGCAGGTCTGGTCGCTGAAGTCCCTGACCAAATCAGCGCCCTGAACCAGCCAGTAGTTGTCGCCGCTGATGTCCAGCGCCACGATAAAGTCATAGCCGCCCAGGCCCATGTCCTCGGCGCACTCCAGCGCATAGCTGTCCAGGTCATCCCAGCCGTAGTTGCAAGTGACCACGCCGATGGTAACACCATAGTTGTTCCACAGCCTGTCATTGCGCTCATCCAGCGCCCGTACCGTCCGGCCGGACAGCACATTGGCGTCATCCCACACGAAGGAATCGGCGGCGGCGGGCGGAACAGTCTCGTAGGGCCGAATAGGGTCCGGCGTCCTGGACGCGTGGGCCTTGTTATAGCCGATGCCGATAGCGGCGGCGATCATCACAATGGTGAGAAACCAGGCCACGCCCTGCTTTTTGAATACGCCGGTTCCCCGCCTGCCCGCCACGACCAGCACAACCACCGCCAGGGCCGCCAGGACCGCAAGCATCGAAAGCGCCCTCATTCCAAATACGGGAAGTAGTGAC
This sequence comes from Oscillospiraceae bacterium, assembly GCA_029067025.1. Classification (GTDB taxonomy): domain Bacteria; phylum Bacillota; class Clostridia; order Oscillospirales; family Oscillospiraceae; genus Enterenecus. The sequence goes on from JAIEFH010000313.1 coordinate 804, forward strand.
ATTTTGCGCTCAACCTCTCAATTCAAGCAGCTTCTGCTTCAGCTCGCCCTCGATGCGGCCCAGCTCCAGCTCGGCCTCTTTGCGCTTCTGCGCGCCCTCCTTCTGGATCTGCATAACCTCGTCCAGGGTGGAGATGAGCTGCTCGTTGGTGTGCTGGAGGGTCTCGATGTCCACCACGGAGCGCTCCGCCTCCTTGGCGGTCTCGATGGTGCCCATCTTCAGCATCTCCGCGTTCTTGCGCAGCAGGTCGTTGGTCATGTTGGTAACGGCGGACTGGGCGGCGGTGGCCTGGCGGGAGTGCTCCATCCCCAGGGCCAGCACCATCTGGCTCTTCCACAGGGGGATGGTGTTCACCAGGGAGGACTGGATCTTCTCCAGCATCAGCGCGTCGTTGTTCTGGATCATCCGGGTCTGGGGCCCCATCTGGATGGAGATCATCCGGGTCAGCTCCAGGTCGTGGAGCTTTTTCTCAAAGCGGTTGCACAGGTTGGCGTAGTCGTTGTACTTCTGGGCGTCCTCCTGGGCGCCGGAAGCCGCGGCCTTCTTGCGCATCTCCTCCAAGTCCTCGTTTCTGGCCTTCATCAGCGCTTTTTTGCCCGCCAGGATATACATGGTCAGCTCCTTATAATACTTGGTGTTCAGCTCATACATCTGATCCAGCATGGCGATGTCCTTCATCAGGGTGACCTGGTGGCCCTCCAGAATGGAGGCGATCTTGTCCACATTGACCTCCGCCTTGTCATAGCTGGCTTTCATGGCGACAAGCTCGTTTTTCTTCTTCTGGAAGAACCCGGCGATGCCCTTCTTCTCCGGCTCGCCGAAGGTTTTCAGCTCCACCACCAGGGAGGACAGGGCCTCGCCCACCTCGCCCAGATCCTTGGTGCGCACGTTGTTCAGCGCGTTCTCCGAGAACCCGGCAATGTTCTTCTGGGCGGCGGCGCCGTATTGGAGCACCTGGGTGGAGTCGGTGATGTCGATCTTCTCGGCGAAGTCGTTGACGACCTTCCGCTCCGCCTCGGTGAGCTGGCTCTCGTCCAGCTGGATGGCTTGGGCGTCCCGGGCGGCCTGAACCGCGGCGGCATCGTCCGGGGTGATGCTGTTGCCCAGGGTCAGCGTGGGAGCCTCGGGAGCGGCGGGGACAGCGGCCTCTGCCGCCTGGGCGGCAGCTTGCGCGGCGGCGGAGCCGGTGGGATCCAGGGTCAGCTCGGGCATCATGTTCAGTTCATCACTCATGGTCTTTCTCCTCCGAATTTTGATTTGGGTCATCGTCAAATAGAATTGGGTTGTCCGCAAATTTTGGCGGGGTGGCAAAGGGGTCTATGCCGCTGCCCTCCTCCGGCGTCCGCTGATAGCACTTCCAGAAATTGGCCGCGACCAGCACGCTCAGCGCCAGCAGGAGCAGCAGCCCCAGGTTGAACTCCGCCAGCCGCCGCACAAACGCCACCGCCATAGCGGCGGCGGCCAGCGTCCACACGATGGCCAGCGTCCGATACCCCTGCCGGTTGATTTTCTTTTTCACGGCACGGCCCTCACGATCCGCCCAGGGTCATGCCGCCCAGCCCCTCCTGGGCCAGCATCTGCTCCATGACGGTGATCTCGGCGGACACGTCCATGGCCTCCTCGCCGTAGAGATCGTCCAATTGGCGGCTGAATGCGGCGCAGACAGTGTCCAGCATATCCTCGATCTTGCCTTTGGTGCCGTCGATGTTGGCGCCGGACACGCCGGCGGCGTCCATTCGGTCGTAGGCGTTGAGCAGCTTCAGCGTAGTGGGCAGGTAGTAGCTCATGAACTTGCGGATCTGGGGCAGCTTGGACGGCTTTTCCACCACGGCGTCGATGATTTTGCCTGTGGTGGTCTCCAGATGGGTGATTTGGGCGGAGATTTTCACATCCTTGATGGACTCGTTCAGCCTGCGCATTTCGGAGATGGCCTTTCCCCGCTCGTCCAGCAGGGCGTCGATCTCGGGATTTCCCGTGGATTCCGGCTTTTGGGGCTTCGCCTCCTGTTTGGGAACAGGCTGAGGCGGGGTCTGGGGGGCCGCCTGGGCGGACTGCCCAATCTCGTACCCTTTGTCCGGGAAAAGCATCTTGCCCACGTAGTAGGCCATCAGGGAGGCCAGCGCCGCCATGATATAGTGGGTGGGGCGGTACAGGGGGGCAAACAGCGACCACAGAAGCCAGGTTACCCCGATGAAATAGACGGGCAGCACGCTGCGTTTTTTCACATAGGACAAAGCTTTTGCCCCCTTTCCCAGTGCTGACCTCTATTTTACTCCCCGGACAGGCCTTCTGTCAAGAAGAAGGGGGGCCCGGACGGTTGACTTTAACAATTTCTTCATGTAAAATAGGGTACTATTCTAAATTAAAGACAAGGGAGTCTTTCCAAATGATGACGTTAGACGATTTCAGGGCGGCGCGGAAAACGCTGGACGGCGTGCTCCACCGCACGGATCTGATGTACAGCCCCTTTTTCACCAAAACCACCGGCAACCACGTGTACATCAAGCCGGAGAATATGCAGGTCACCGGGGCATATAAAATCCGGGGGGCCTATTTCAAATGCTCCACCCTCACCGACGAGGAGAAGGCCCGGGGGCTGGTTACCGCCTCGGCGGGCAACCACGCCCAGGGCGTGGCCTACGCCGCCCAGGCGGCGGGTGTGCCGGCCACCATCGTCATGCCCACCGCCGCCCCGCTGGTGAAGGTGAACAACACCAAAGACTATGGGGCGAAGGTGGTGCTCCACGGCGAGACCTTCGACGACGCGGCGGCGCTGGCGGCAAAGCTGAGCGAGGAGGAGGGAATGACCTACGTCCACCCCTTCAACGACCTGACCGTCTCCACCGGCCAGGGCACCATCGCCTATGAGATTTTCAAAGACCTGCCCGACGTGGACGTAATTT
>JAIEFH010000314.1 GCA_029067025.1 Oscillospiraceae bacterium
CCGCATAACTTGTGCCATGTCCGCATACTTTTTCAATGGAAAGGAGTTTTTATCACGCCGCCGGAGGCGGCGTGATAAAAACTCCTCCATAGGGAGGGGCTGCGGACATGGCTTTTTTCAAGGGACTGGGCGACTTTTTGTGGAGCGGGCCGCTGCTGGCGGCGTTTCTGGCGGTGGGGCTGTGGTACTCCTTCGGCTCTGGATTTTTTCCCATTTTCGGCGTGGGGGTGTGGTGGAAAACCACGGTGGGCACCCTGTTCCGACGGAAAAAGGACAGCAAGGAGAGCCGGGGGGTGACCCAGCTTCAGGCCCTGTCCACTGCCCTGGCCGCCACCATCGGCACCGGCTCCATCGCCGGGGTGGCCACCGCCATCGTGTACGGCGGACCGGGAGCGGTGTTCTGGATGTGGATGTCCGCCCTGCTGGGCATGGCGGTGAGCTGCGGGGAAAAGACGCTGGCGGTGCACCACCGGGAAAAGGGGCCGGACGGGCGCTGGCGCGGCGGGCCTATGGAGTACATGAAAAACGGCCTGCGCCTGCCGGGGCTGGGGAAAATCTTTGCCCTGCTCTGCGTCGCCGAGACGCTGGCGGGGGGCAACCTGGCCCAGGCCAACTCCATTGCCACCTCCCTGTCCGCCGCGGCCGGGGCCGATCCCAAAGTGGTGGGGGTGGTGCTGGCCGTCGTCACCGCCATCGTGCTGGCGGGGGGCATCAAACGCATCAGCAAGCTGTGCGAGCTGCTGGTGCCCGCCATGGCCCTGCTGTTTGTGGGCAGCGGCTTGGCGGTGATCGCCGTCCACTATCAGGCGGTGCCGGAGGCGTTCCGGCAGATTATCGCCTACGCCTTCGCGCCACGGGCCATCGCCGGGGGCTACGCCATGGGTGCGGCCCTGCGGTACGGCGTGGCCCGGGGGGTGTTCACCAACGAGGCAGGGATCGGGATGTCCGCCATCGCCCACGCCTGTGCCGATGTGGACGAGCCGGCGGAACAGGGGATGTGGGGCATTTTTGAGGTATTTTTCGCCACCATGGTCATCTGCACCGTCACCGCCCTGGTGATTCTCACCTCCGGGATATACGATCCCATCCAGGCGCTGCCTCTGGCGGAGGCGGGCGCGCTGCCCGAAGAAATGCTGGGCGCGCCGCTGACGGCGGCGGGATTCGCCACCCTGTTCGGCGAGGCCGGTGAGTGGATTGTGGCGGTGAGCTTGATGCTGTTCGCGTTTACCTCCCTCATCGGCTCGGGATACTACGGGCGGCGGGGGCTGGAGACCCTCACCAGCTCCCGGTGGGCCATGGGGCTGTACCGTCTCATGTTCCCCGCCTGCATCATCTTCGGCGCGGTGGGGAATATCGCGGCGGTGTGGCAATTGGTGGATGTGTTCAACGGCCTGCTGCTTGTCGTCAACCTGCCCGCCCTGCTGCTGCTGTCGCCGGAGGCGCTGCACCTGCTGCGCGTCTGGTTGGAGCGTCAAAAAAAGAAAAGCGAAAATTGGGAAGAAGCCTCTTGACAACAGCGAAAAAATTGATATAATATACTTCGCGCCGTACAATAGCGGCGAAACGAATTGTGACTTCAACACCGATTTGCAGCGGTATCGAAGAGGTCATAACGAGCACGATTGGAAATCGTGTAGCGGCTGAAACCGCTCGAGGGTTCGAATCCCTCCCGCTGCGCCAATGAAGTCGGCAAATTTCGACAAGAAATTTGCCGACTTCCCTTTTTGTGGATTTTTTGTTCGGCGCATCCTTTTCATCAACATGTAAGTGGACGGCGGCATGAACCCAGTTCCGGGCCATGGGCTCCCGCACCTGGTAAACAATCCCCGCCTTCTAACAAAAACAGACAGCGAAACGCCCTATCGGTGTTTCGCTGTCTGCTTTTATGCTGTTTTGTCCATCAAAGCGTCTCGCCGCCCACCGCGCCCAGCAGTTCCCGGGCATAGGGCAGCTCCAGGATGGCGGCGCACAGCGTGTGCCACTCATCCAGCTTATGGTTCCGGCGGGCGTAATAGATGTTGGCCAGCACCTCGTAGTTCAGCGTCACCGTGCGCATCTGGTTGTAGCTGGAGGGGAGCAGCTGGATGAGGTCGTACCAGTCCGCCTTGTCCTTGTCCGCCACATAGCGCTGGCGCACCGTCTCCAGATAACCCACGTACCGCTCAAATTCCACCAGAGAGGCGGGGGTCAGGTGATCCGTGGAAAAGTCGCCCGGCTCCAGGGGCTTAGCGTGGAGCTTGTGCATGGTGGAGGTGGAGTTGGCCACGGTGCCCACTTTATAGGTGTCGAATTCCTTCCACCAGTACAGCGGGGCGGTGATGTCCATGGACACGAAGATCTGCCGGATGAATTTCCGGTGGTCGCTGCCCGCCGAACACAGACGCACCGCAAGGGAGAGATCGTTTTCCCCCAGCACATACCGTCCGCCCTCATAATAGCTGTCTGACCGCTCCCAGCTGTTCAAGGGATTGCGGGCCCCCCGCATGGCGTTTTCCAGGTTCATCACGCTGACGCGCTCCACTTTCAGCACAAAAAGCCCTCCTTCAAAATAGGAGCGCCGCCCGCCAGGGCGGCGCTCCCATTGGTCAATTGCTGGAAATATATTCGCCCATGATGTAGCCGGTCATGGTGGCCCCGCCGCTTCCGGCGAAGCTGATCTGATACCAGCCGTTCCCCGCGTCGGCCACCACCGTAATGGTATTGCCGTTGAGCAGGGTCGCGATGGGGGGATTGGACGTACTCGGGTCGGGACGCACCCGCAGGCCGCCGTCCGCATTGACAATGGTGCCCGTCCGCCCCACAACGGGGCCGGTGGTGGTGCCGGGCGTCTGAGTGATAACCACGGGAGGATCGGTGACCACAGGAGTGGTGGGCTGGGCGGACCCGTCCCGCCTCTGAGACTGGGCACGCACCACACACTGGACGGATACGCCGTCAGCCGAGGCGGTAATATACACGTTGTGGAACGCGCCGCTGTTGTTCACGTTGGCGACCAGGCCGGTGTCGCTCACCGTGACCCACTCCGGGTTAGAGGACGTCCAGGTCACAGTGCCCGTCCAATCCGCCGGAGTGAATTTGGGCGTGAGCTGATAGGACTCGCCCACCCACAAGGTGAAGTCCTCTGCCAGCCGGCCGTCAGAGCCATAGAGGGCCATGCCGGTGAGGGTAGACTGCACGGGGACGGTGTCCACCGGCGGCAGGTCGGGCGTGGGATCCACCGGGGCGGTGGGCAGGATCACAACATTGCTGGGCCCGGCATTGGGATCAAGGCTGGCGGGAGGCTGGGACTGGGAAGAGTCCGGGTTGGGGTTCTTCTTGCCGTGGAGCTGGGGATAGATGACGGTGAACACGATGATGAGCGCCGCCACGATGATGACCAGCGAACACAGGAAGGTGATGAGCCGGGGCCAGTTGATGGGGGGCAGGTCAACGCTGCGCCCACTCTGCTTGGGAGCCAGCCGCTTGCCCGCCTTGGGCTTGGGGGCGTAGTACTCCTCCTCGTCCAGATCATCCTCAAAGGCGTCCTGCCCGTCGAACACATAGGTGTCGTCCTGGTCGTTCTCATCCTGGGCGGGGGGAACGCTGTCCCGGACGGCGCGCCGGGGATCGTTGCGCCCGCCGCAGAAGGGACAGCGGCGGTAGGTGGAGCTGTAGTCCTCGCCGCAGGCATCGCAGTGAATCAGTTTATCATGGGAAGGCTTGGGAGCCATATTGAATTCCTCCTTGCGTCAAAGGGTCGAAGCTTGTCGCCTACCCCCTATCTTACACGTTTCGGCGGGGTTCGTCAATCTTTATTTATTATGTCACCTGAATTTTGGTGGGAATAAAACAGAGCCGTCCGGGCATACTGCCGCAGAGGTGAAGCGCATGGACATGACCAATCAACAGTACAATCAATACGTCAGCAACAAATCCCAGCCCTCCCCGCTGTGGAAGGACTGCCTGTGGGCCTTCTTCGTGGGCGGGGCCATCTGCGCCGGGGGACAGGGG
>JAIEFH010000315.1 GCA_029067025.1 Oscillospiraceae bacterium
GGGCTACATCCCGGCGGGCACCACCAACGATTTCTCCCGCACGCTGGAGCGGCCCAAGACGGTGGCGGAGCTGGCGGAGGTGGCGGGGGAGGGCGTCCCCCGGCTGGTCGATGTGGGGGAGGCCGAGGGCAGCCCGTTTACTTATGTGGCTGCCTTTGGGCTGTTTACCGACGTGTCCTATTCCACGCCCCAGGCGAACAAAAATCTGCTGGGCCACTTTGCCTATCTGCTGGAGGGGATGGGGCGGCTGGCCAACATCCCCAGCTATCACATGACCGTGACCGCCAACGGCCGCGAGGTGGAGGGCGACTTTATCTATGGCATGGTGGGCAACACCGTGTCGGTGGGGGGGCTGGTGAACCTGCCCCGGGACAAGGTGCTGCTGGACGACGGGCGGTTTGAGGTCATTTTGATCCGCCAGCCCAAGACCGGCAAGGATTGGCAGTCCATCCTCACTGCCCTCACTACCCTGGAGGTAGAGGAGGACGGCGCGGTGGTGGGCTTGGAAGCCGGAGAGATCACCTTTACCTGCGGCCAGCCCGTGGCCTGGACGGTGGACGGCGAGTTCGGCGGCGAACAGAAGGTCACCCATGTGAAGTGCCTGCCCCAGGCGCTGACCATCGCCTGCGGTACGGGAAGCGCGAAGCCGTCATGAGCGGGGAACTGGCGCGAAAATAATGAAACAGCAAAAAGCGGCCCGGCGGGAACTTCCGCCGGGCCGCTTTTTGCGTTATTCACTGTCCGCGAACACGTATTTGTAGTAATCCTCCTGGACGATGAGCTTGGAGTAGTTCACCTTGGCGGCCACCAGGCGGCTGACCCGCTTGATGTAGTCCTCCTCGTCCTCCAATTCGATCCCCTCGTTGGGGGTGAAGGTCTTGGTGGAGCACTCGTAGGTGCCCGCGGCGGTGATCCAGGCATTGCCCTTGCCCTTGTTGGCGAACACCACCAGGGGCATACAGTTGGAATACTGGTCCGGCTCATAGTTGGTGGCGAAAATGTCCCGCCCGGAGTAGAGCCGGGAGTCGTAGTCCAGCCCGAACAGGTTGCAGATGGTGGGCACGATGTCGATGGAGGAGCAGGGGGTGTCCACCTCGATGGGCTCCTCGATGCACCCCGACCACATCAGCAGGGTGTTGCGGTAGCGGGAGGTGTCGCTCTCGGTATCCTCGAAGCCCCGCAGTTCATTGTAGTAGTCCGCCCCGCCATCCTCCACCATCAGGTAGGGGTAGTGGTCGCCGGTCATGACGATGAGGGTGTCGTCGGCAATGCCCGCCGCCTCCAGCTTGTCCACCAGGTACTCTAGCGCCAGATCCAGCTCCATGTTGCAGGCCAGATACGCCTGACTGGTCTCGGACAGGTCAGGGTACTTGGCTTCCACTGCCTCCTGGTGTTTCCGGGACATGGCGTTGCCGCCCCAGGAGTAATAGCCGTGGCCGCTGACGGTCATATAGTAGGCGTGGAAGGGGGTGCCGTCCTCCACATAGGCGTTGATATAGCTGTCCGCCGTGGCCTCCATCATCTCCAGGTCGGAGCGCGGCCAGCCGTTGTAGGGCAGCTCCAGGCCGTTGCCGATGCCGTGGTAGTCGTAGCCGAAATTGCCCAGGTACTCGTCCCGGTGATAGTAGGTGTAGGTGTGGTTGTGCCAGGCGGGGACGGCATAACCCTCGGCGGCAAACAGCTTGGCCAGAGTGATGGGCATGGACCGGCTGGCGCTGACCAGGGGCGACGCGTCGTTGCCGCCGAGCCAATTGGGGATGATGCCGGTGGTGACGGCAAACTCACCGCCGGTGGTGGACAGAGTCCAGTCGGGCTGGTAGAAGTTGTGGAACACGAAGCCCTCGTGGGTGAGCTTGTACAGCGTGGGGGTCAGCTCCGGGTCGATGGCGTAGGGAGAGAAGCCCTCGGCGGTGAGGAGGATGAGGTTTTTACCCTCAAACATCCCGGTGTACTCATTCTTCTCGGAGGGGGTCAGGCTGGCAAAATATTTGTGCATACTTTGGACAGTCTCATTGGTCTCCTCCTCCGCCAAGGTTTCAAAGTCAATGTCCAGCACGTTGGGACCGCTGGGGATGGGGACGGAGGGTCCCTCCGAAACCGCGCCGGAGGGATCGTCTGACGGATCCGCGGCGGCGCTTGGGTCAGCCGTGGCGGTGGGAAGCGGGTCGTCTAAAAAGGCGTCCAACGGGGCGGTGGGGACGCCAACTACGGCGTACTCCAACTCCAGCCGCGCCGAGGTCAGCAGGCCAAAGTGGGGGATGGCGGTGTTGGCGGTGAACTCGTAAGTGTAATAGTTTTTTACCGGGCCCAGGATGGACAGCAGGTAGGCGGTGAGCTGGCAGGCCACCAGCACGGCCGCCAGGATGATCCGAATAGGCATTTCCTGTCCCTGGTCGCCGATTACCCTTTGGCGCAGGGGGATATAGGCCGCCAGCGGCACAAAGGACAGCAGGATAAAGGGAATCAGTCCCAGTATCACCCGTACCACGGTGGAGCCGAAGTCTCCCGCCACATCCCCGGCCATACCGCCCATGAAGGAGACGCCGTAATAGAGGCCGAAGGTGGCGCGGCAGCCCCGTTCGACGCACAGAAGGACGGCGCCCAGGCCGATCACCACGCCTCCGGCGATTCGCGCGGCCCGCCGCCAGGGGAGCAGATCCAGCAGGAGAAAGACCACCAGCCCCGCCGCGGCGGAGAACAGCAGGACGCGCAGCAGCGCCAGGTCGAAAAAGGCGGTGTCCCGGTCGAACGCCCGGAGCAGCAGCTCGTGATATAAGATGACGGCGGGGAAGAACAGGGCACACAGCAGGGGGGAACCCGTGCGCCGCCCGGTGTGGCGATAAGGGGTGATGCCCCTGTTTTTACGGAAACGGTTCATATAAAAGGTCACTTCCTATGATTTTCGGCGGGAAAAGGGAGAATTACCGCCTTTTTGTGGCTGTCAATGTGTTTTCATATGATACCATAGGGGGAGAAGAATTGCAACGCCTGAGGGGGAATTTAATCCGAACTTAAAAGGAAGGGCGGCCGTTCGGGGACGGCCGCCCGTTTTGGCGTTACTCGCTCCGCAGCGCCTCCACCGGGTCCTTCTTGGCCGCGCCCCGGGAGGGGATCAGCCCGGCAAACACGGTGAGCACCACGCTGATGGCCACCAGGATGGCTCCCGCCACCGGGGGCAGGACGGCGGTGAGGTCGTCCAGCCCCGTCAGGTCGTGGATAATGGCGTTGATGGGGAAGGTGGCCGCTACGCTGACCAGAATGCCCAGCAGGCCCGCCGCCAGGCCCACGATGAGGGTCTCGGCGTTGAACACCCGGGACACGTCCCGCTTAGACGCGCCCACGGCGCGCAGGATGCCGATCTCTTTGGTGCGCTCCAGCACGGAGATGTTGGTGATGATGCCGATCATAATGGAGGACACCACCAGCGAGATGGACACGAAGGCGATGAGCAGATAGCTGATGCCGCTGATGATGCCCGTGATGGAGCTCATCAGCAGGGCCACGTAGTCGGTGTAGGTGATCTCGTCCTCCTCGTCCACACCCTCGTTATAGGCGGAGATGAGGTCGGCGATCTCGTCCTTCTGGGCGAAGGTGGTGGCGTAGATGCTGATGGCGGAGGGGGACTCCAGCCGCACATAGCCCAGCAGATCCAGAATGTCCTCATAGGTGGAGGAGGACTTGTTAGGAGGCATATAGTGGTCGT
>JAIEFH010000316.1 GCA_029067025.1 Oscillospiraceae bacterium
GACTAAGGCCCGCCCCGCCATGATTACCCTCCCGGCGGAGGAGATCGCCGCCCACCCGGACGACGTGAAAACGACAATCGGCCGGGGCGTCCCGGTGGCGGCGGTGCTGCCCCGGATCTGCTTTGACCGGGAGCTGGACGGCCTGCGAAAGGAGCTGGAAGCCTGCAAGGAGGCGGGGGTCACCGACGCCTATGTGGGCAACCTGGGCCTGATCCCGCTGTGCAAAAAGCTGGGCTTTAATCTGCGAGGTGACTTCGGCCTCCAGGTGTTCAACAGCCAGGGGGTGAAGGAGTACAAGCGGCTGGGCTTCCAGTCGCTGACCGCCTCTTTTGAATTGAAGCTGGCCCAGATCCGGGACATTTCCAAGGCGGTGGACGTGGAGATGATCGCCTATGGCCGTCTGCCGCTGATGATCACGGAGAACTGCGCCATCAAGAACCAGTCGGGCAAGTGCGTGTGCTCCAACGTGAACCTGCTCACCGACCGCAAGGGGGTGCGCTTCCCGGTGGAGCGGGCCTACGGCTGCCGCAACGAGATTTTGAACGCCAACAAGGTGTTTCTGGCGGACAAGGCGGCGGACTGGAAGCGGGCGGGCCTGCGGAGCATCCGCCTGCTGTTTACCACCGAGAACGGGGTAGAGTGCGTCCAGGTGCTGGACGCCTACCGGGGAAAGGGCAATTACACCCCCAACAATTACACCCGGGGGCTGTATTATCGGGATGTGGAGTGATCTCCATGCCTCCGGCGGGGTACTTTCTCTCACATGAGAGAAAGTACCCAAAGAGAATGCTCAGGGGGCATCCCGCCGGTTCGGCTTCGGGAGCCAAGGACGCTCCCTCGCTCACAGGCCGGGCTTCCCCCTGAGAACCCCCCTGGGGACGAAGGGCCCGCCGCCCGGCTTATAGGCAGTTAGTTTCCGGCTTATGCGTCTGACGCATTGAGCTCATTTCACTTTTCGGCCCACAGGGGCCTGCATGGGCAGTGGAACGAACCGGCGCAATCCTCCCTAGAACGCCTCAATGGTTCGCCGCCCCTCTCTGGGCTGGGCGATTTGCGTCCCCAGCCCCATTGCCGCCCGGAACAGCGCCTGGTCGTGGATGGTTTCCAGTTCCAAATTGAGGTTGGACAGGGCCTCCACCATATCCCGGCCATCGTCGCCCAGGCGGCGGATGATTTCCTCCTGCAAGGCTTCCTGACGGGCCTCCAAATTTTTTGTTTCCTCATCCTGCAAATCAGATTGACCCACCCAGTCCTCCACCATATAATATAGCTTGTTGATCAGTTCTGTCATAACTGCACCACCATTTTTTTGTAAGCTTCTTTTATTATACTAATAAAAAAGAATTAGTCAAGGGGTTTCTATGGGAATTTTAGCGGAGCGCATGAAAGAACTGCGCCTTGACCACAAATTGAAGCAAACGGAAGTTGCTGAAATCATTGGGGTAGCTATCAGCACCTATTGTAATTATGAATATGGACAGCGGGAGCCCAGCGCCAGTACAATTATTACGCTGGCAAAGCTCTATCAGGTTCCCTCTGACTATTTGCTGGGCCTTGACGAACCAGCACCGGAGGAAAAGGCGAAAATCATCCTGGCCTCCAACTCCCCCCGCCGCAAGGAACTGCTGGAGCGCATTGGCGTCAAGGACTTCAAGGTCGCCGCCCCCAACGTGGACGAATCGGTGGAGGACGACCTGTCCCCCGCCGAAATCGTGGAGCGGCTCTCCCTGCGTAAGGCGCGGGCGGCGGCGAAGAAGGCGGGGCCGGACGACCTCATCATCGCCGCCGACACGGTGGTGGCGCTGGACGACAAGGTGCTGGGCAAGCCCCATGATGAGGCGGACGCCTTCGCCATGCTGTCCGCCCTGTCGGGCCGGGAGCACCATGTCTATACCGGTGTCACCGTCCTCCGGGGCGAGGAAGCGGTCACCCAGCATGAGGAGACCGCCGTCACCTTCCGGGCCATCAGGCCGGACGAGATCCGGGGCTATATCGCCACCGGGGAGCCCATGGACAAGGCTGGGGCCTACGGCATCCAGGAGCGGGGCGCCCTGCTGGTGTCCGGCATCCATGGGGATTATTTCAATGTGATGGGCCTGCCGGTGTTCCGGCTGGGCCGGATTCTGGCCCAATTCGGTGTAGACCTGCTGTCAGGGAATCATTCATGAGGTAATTTTTCTGTCGATGCGGCTTCCTCCGCCCCACAGGGGTGAGGAAAGCGCCAAACCGACCGAATTAGGATCATCGCTCATCCATGAAACAATTTTTCCGTATTACAGCCCGCTCGCTTTCCCCACCCCGCAGGGGTGGGGAAAGACAGCGTAGTCGAATAGGAGCATATCCATGAAGCAATTTTTCCGAAATAACGGCGGGCTGCTGCTGGTGGCGGCGGTGCTGCTGGCGGCGGTGTTGGCCCTGGGGGCGCAGATTCTGGGCTTCAACCCCCTCACCAACGTGCTGGAGGTGCTGGCCACCCCTTTCCGGGCGGCGTCCAGCGCGGTGACCAACTGGACCCAGGCCCAATACGACAAGGCGTTCCGCTATGAAGAACTGGCGGCGGAGAACGAGGCTCTGCGCCAGCGGGTGGCCGAGCTGGAGCGGGACGCCATCGCCGGGCAGGACGCGGTGCGGGAGAACGAGCGCATGAAGGATCTGCTGGGCCTCCATGAGGCCCGGCCCGAGCTCCAGTACCGGGACGCGGCGGTGGTGCGCCGTTCCGCCTCCAACTGGGCCTCCAACCTGACCATCGACCGGGGAACTTTAGAGGGCGTGGAGGTCAACGACTGCGTCATCGACCAGTACGGCCACCTTGTGGGCGTGGTCACCGAGGCCAATCCCAATTCCTCCGTGGTCACCACCATTTTGGACCCCACCCTGGAGCTGGGGGGGCGGGTGGCCCGCACCGACGAGGATGCCATTTTGGAGGGGGACTTCTCCCTCATGCTGGACGGCCTGCTCCGGCTGTCCTTCCTGCCCGAGGAGGCCAAGCTGGTCACTGGCGACCAAATTACTACTTCTGGTCTGGGCGGCGTCTATCCCCCGGGGCTGGTGGTGGGCTCAGTGCGCACCCTGTACGTGGAGGAGGACGGCGTCAGCCGTTACGCCCAGGTGCAGCCCGCGGCGGACATCGCCAATGTGCAGAATGTGTATGTGATTGTTGACTACGGAGAGTAAAACGCGCGGCGGGTTAGCGTCGGCGCAAAGTCCGCTCTGCTCCGCTTCCGCCTTTCGGCGAAAGCGGAGCGGCGCTTCCTTGCGCCTCCTTTCCCCACAAAGCCTGAAAGGCGGCTTTGCGGGGGCCCCTTAGGCCGCCGCATTATTTAGAAAGAGAGCGTGTAATGCCATGGCCGAACTGACCCCCATGATGAAGCAGTACTGGAAGGTGAAGGAGGCGCACCCGGACTGCCTGCTGTTCTTCCGGCTGGGCGACTTCTACGAGATGTTCCACGACGACGCCAAGTTGGGCGCGGAGGAGCTGGGCCTGACCCTCACCACCCGGGATCGGGGCAAGCCGGAGGAGGAGCGCACCCCCATGTGCGGCGTGCCCTACCACTCCGCCCAGAACTACATTGCCCGGCTCATCAAGCGGGGGTATAAGGTGGCCATCTGCGAGCAGATGGAGGATCCGGCGCTGGCCAAGGGCCTGGTGGATCGGGACGTGATCCGCATCGTCACCCCCGGCACCGCCATGGACGACGTGATGCTGGACGAGAGCCGGAACAACTTCATCTGCGCCATCTATCTGGACAGCGCCGGGGCGGGGCTGGCCCAGTGCGACCTGTCCACGGGGCAGTTCACCGCCGCCCCCTTCCGTGGGGAGGGCTGGCTGTCCCACCTGCTCAACCGCCTGTCCGCCGAGCCCCCCAGCGAGGCCATTTTGTCCGACGGGGCCTTCGCCGAACGGGAACTGACGGACTTTCTGCAAAATCGCCTGGGCTGCCTGTGCGAAAACGGCGGCGAGGCCCGCTTCCGTCCCGCCCAGGCCAGGGCCGCGTTGGTGTCCTGCGGGGTGTGGCCGGAGGGGGAGGAACTGCCCGAGGGCCCGGACAGCGGCCTGCTGCTGGGCTTCCAGGCGGCGGGGGCACTGGCGTCCTACCTGAAAGAGACCCAAAAGACCGACCTGGGCCATCTCAGCCGTTTGGAGGTGGACGGGGCCAAGCGCCAGCGGTACTTGGAGCTGGATCTCACCGCCCGGCGCACCCTGGAGCTGACCGAGACCATCCGGGGCAAGGAGAAAAGGGGCTCGCTGCTGTGGGTGCTGGACAAGACGAAAACCCCCATGGGCCACCGGCTTATCCGCGCCTGGATCGAGCAGCCCCTGTGCAATCCCGCCGCCATTGCCGTCCGGCAGGACCAGGTGGCCGCCCTGACGGCGGACGCGGTGGTGCGGGAAGAGCTGTCCCGCACCCTGCGGCAGGTGCCCGACCTGGAGCGCATCATCGGCAAGGTGGTGTACGGCAGCGCCAACGCCCGGGATATGCTGACGCTGGCCGACGGGCTGGCGGTGCTGCCCGTGCTGGCGGAGCAGTCAGCGGGCCTGGTGAAAGCGGCCCCCCGGCGCTTTGAGTTCCTGGATCAGTTCACCGGCCTGGGGGATTTGCAGGCTCTGTTGAAGCAGGCCATCCGGGACGACGAGGACGACAACCGCCTGCCCTTCACCATCCGGGAGGGCGGCTTCATCCGCAAGGGCTATAACGAGGAGGTGGATCACCTCCGGGATGTCATCGACCACGGCGCGGACATGGTGGCCGCGCTGGAAGGCCGGGAGAAGGAGCGCACCGGTATCAAGAGCCTAAAGGTGCGCTATAACAAAGTGTTTGGCTATTACATTGAGGTGTCCAAGAGCTATTACAGCATGGTGCCGGAGGACTACATCCGCAAGCAGACCCTGGTGAACTGTGAGCGGTTCATCACCCAGGAGCTGAAAGACCTGGAGCACGAGATCCTGTCCGCCCAGAGCCGGGTGACCGCCCTGGAGTACCAGTTGTTCTGCCAGCTGCGGGACACCGCCTCCCAGCGGGTGCGCCAGGTGCAGGACGTGGCGGGCGGCGTGGGCTATCTGGATGTGCTGTGCTCCTTCGCCGCCGCGGCGGTGCAGAACGGCTATGTCCGCCCGGAGGTGGACGACAGCGGCGTCATCCACATCAAGGAGGGCCGCCACCCGGTGGTGGAGCGGATGCTGAAAGACTCCCTGTTTGTCCCCAACGACGCCCACATGGATGGCGGCGAAAACCGTCTGGCCATCATCACCGGCCCCAACATGGCGGGCAAATCCACCTATATGCGTCATGTCTCTTTGATTGTGCTCATGGCCCAGATG
>JAIEFH010000317.1 GCA_029067025.1 Oscillospiraceae bacterium
ACGGGGCGTATTTCTACAACCTCACCGACGGGCCCAGTCCGTGAAGTATATGCGCTTTGCCATCTGATACCGCCCCCTATCGCGACGACGAACCATACCACACCTCGGAGGGAATATCCAGTGGAAACGGCAAGAGTTTTCAGTTCAGACATATATTTTTTTGATGGCGGTCCTGGCCTTTTCTTTGAAGACACTGGTGCAATCCGTGGCCTACGCCGGTACTGAGCAACGGCCCTCTTATTGTTTACTGTCCCCCAATTTTTGCGGTGGCCTATGTGTTGGCAGGTCAAAAATTCTGCCTGCTCTGGAGTAGCGCTTGCTAAATGGGATACTCACTTTTTTGACCCTTCAAATCCATGATTTTTGCCCTTACCCCCACGCTGACCCCCGTTGAAAACGGCCAACCACGGGCATTTGCGCAATACCAGACCCCAAAGTGAGCCCCGAGGCCAAAATGTGACCCCCACATACGCCCACATTCCAAAGCCTGGAAGCCCTTGAAACGCCCCGCACTGCAGGGCGATGTGACTCGGGCGGGTGTCACTTGTAATGCCCGCCCTTTATCCTGCCTCCTGATGGCTACGTCTGTACTGCCCTCAATAGTTCAGCGGCAAAATTGCTCCCCGCGACAACGGCCTATAAAAGCCCCGACACCGCGTTTCAGTCGCTCGGAGGTGTACGGGGATGCTACCCAGCCAGTAGGACGGGCACAAACCGCCTCACAGAGGCCGACACGGGGTTTCCTGCCTTTAAGCTGCACTTTGACCGAGGCTTGCGGCTCTTAGCAGAAAAAACCTTGCTGGAGAGATCCATGGCCCATATCTGATTCCCAGAACTTTTTGAGAGCGCCGATTTTTGGACAGAGCGCATCTCTTTGATTACAGCGGCGTAAATTTTTCCAGGGTATCTCCCAACATATTGTTTCCGGCCGGAGAGCCCTTTCCCTATTGTTATGCATCTATTGTTTTATTCCCTCCCCAAGTCCTGGAGAGGGTCCTCCAGGGTTTGGGGATAGGGCAGTTCGACTGCTGCCCTCCCGTCTGGACAAGGCCCCGGGAACACGCTATAATGACATAAGGTTTACTGGAAGCTGGAAAAGGAGTACGTGGGATGCAGGAGCTGCGTTTGGGTGAGATGGTCCGCCGCAGGCGGGAGGAACTGAATATCAACCAGGATGATTTGTGCGAGGGGCTGTGTGACCGCAGCGCCCTCTCCCGGTTCGAAAATGGGCATCAGGCCTTGTCCCGGAAGCGGGTGGTTGCCCTGCTCCAGCGGCTGGGCCTGCCCGACGACCGTTTCTACGCCCTGCTGTCCGAGGACGAGCTGGTCCTGGAGGCGGCGGAACGGGAGGCCCGGGATGCCAGCATTGCGCTGGAGCGGGCGTCAGGGGAGGAGCGGGGCGCGGCGTGGCCGCGGTTCCGGGAGAAGCTGGCGGCGCTGGAAGCCCTGGGGCCGGACAATCCCTTCATCCGGCAGTGCACGCTGTCCCTCCGGGCGGTGCAGGGGACGGAGGAGGGCCCCTACCCCTTTGAGGAGCGGCTCGGGATGTTGCAGGAAGCCATCCGGCTCACCGTCCCCCGGTTCGACCTGGAGCGCGTCGGCCTGGGGCCGTACAGCGCGGAGGAGCTGCGCCTCATCAAGCAGATCGCCTCGACCTACACTGAGGCGGGGCGCTATGAGGAGGCGGTGCGCGTCTACCGTATGGCCCTGGAATACCTGGAGGCCAACGGCCAGCGCCTGTCCCAGTACGCCTATTTGAAGCCCACCTATGCCGCAGGCTGCGGCAATGTGCTGTCCAGGATTGGACGCTATCAGGAGGCATTGGAGATTACCGAAGAGGGGCTGCTGGTGAGCATAGAATCAAGGCGGTATCATGTGGTGGCCAGCCTCCTGTGGGTTCAGGCGTATTGCCGCTATTGCATGGGCGAACGGGAAAAATGCATCAGCTTGTACCGCCAGGTCCACTATATGCTGGCCGCTACCAGGGATATGGCGCGGCTTCAATATTTGGACGAGGAAAACAAAAAAATACTGGGCATAGAATTTCCGGATTAGGAGGTATGGATTCGCCAAAATACACAAATTTTGACCAAATCAAACCAAAAATTTTTTTGTGAGTGTGCCGCTATGTGACACAGACAAATGTCAGGCTATGTGGTATTTTGTTTCTTGACAAGAGCTCTTGCAAACAAAATACATAAAAAGGTGGTATCAGCCATGAAAAAGCTTATATCTCTCTTCCTTTGCGTACTGACGCTCGTTTCCCTGTCCCTCACGGCCTTTGCTGCCCCTGCCCCTGTTGATAAGAGTGGCGAAACCATGTCCCCCGCCGGCGCCAACAAGCCGGGGGCGGAGGTGCAGGCCACGGCCCATACGCACAATTGGGTGTGGAAATACTCTTACAACGGCGGTTATGCGATCAGCAGCAGCGGCTGTGCAGCCATTACATACCATAAATGGGAATGCGCCTGCGGCGCAACCTATGATTCTCGTGTGACAGAAGCTGAGAAGCCCCACAGCGGTGGCAAGCGATACAGTGCGACCTGCAACGGCAATATACAGACTTGGTACTATACCTCTTGCAGCAGATGCAGTACATCTTATACCACAACTTGTGTGTGCCCGGGCAAAGGCCACCAAGGCCCCTGCCCCTGTCTCCCCGTCTGAGTTGACAGCCCCATTCGTATGCGGTAAACTAGTTTGAATCAACGGCCCGGCGGCGCTATGCCGCCGCCGGGCCCACCCTTTCCCGGGAGGTGCGACTATGTTCCACAAGCAAAACGCCCGCCAGCCCCTGGCCGCCGCCCTGCTGGCCCTGCTGCTGGCCCTGGCCGCCGCCTTTTCCTGCATCGGCCTGTCCGGCTGGGCCTCCTTCCGGCGGCAGTTGGCCGAGCTGGATTCCCACTACACCACCGTGGCCTACCCCGCCAATCGGTCTTCTGATGATTTGTTCCCTCCGCATCAAATGATCGGCAGGTACATTCTGGAGGACGGCTCCCGGCAAAACCCGGAGGACGGCGCCATCCTGCCCAGCAGCCAGCGGATCAACCAGATGGCGGAAAATGCCCCCGGGGTGCTGCGGTGGGACGCCAACGTGCTGGCCCCCGCCCACACCCCCAATCAGAAGGGGTTCAGCTCCGGCGCGGCGGACCCCATGAATTACATCGACGTTTATGACCTGCACCGCTACTCCCAATCGGTGATGGCGGTGCGCTGCCTGGCCGTTGAGGAGCAGCCCTATGTTGACGGTGTCTATGTCTATAAATTCGAATGGGTGGAGCCGGTGTGCCGCATGGACGCCTACGACCTGCCCGAGCAGGGGAAGACATTTCGCTTCGATACTACCCTTATTGCCGGTTCCCCTGCATCCATGGATGAGGAGGGGGAGGCCCCCTTCCCGTCCTTTGAGGTGGGCAAGACCTACCTGATGCGGGGGGATTTCATTGACTTTTACGTACACCTCTGGCTGCGTTTGGTGGAGGCCGCCGGGGACGAGCCGGAGCACACGGAGCCCTACCGGTACCGTTATACAACGGACCATTGGGCGAAAGAGCTGGAAATGGATCCCGCCAGCCCCGACGCCCCGCAGCAGGGGCTTTACTTTTTGTATCCCCAACTGCCCACCGATTATGGAAATGGTTTTCCCTGGTCGAAAGACGAGGTTGGCCATCCCCGTCCCTTTGTCCCCAATTTTTACCTTGAGTCTAACATAGTGACTGTGGGGGAGTTTAAGATCATCGTCTATCCCCCGGAGGACAGTTGGCCCTTCTACGCGGAGTACGAGGGGGACTGGCGGGACTTCCTCAACACCGAGGAGGGCAAGGTGTGGCGGGATGAGATCATCCCCAACTGCGAGCTGAACTACGACTCCGTCCCTGTGCTGTTCACGGACAACGTCCAGGGCCTGTCCCAGTTCTGCAAGGAGGAGTCCGCCCTGCTGGAGGGGCGGTTCATCACCCAGGAGGAGTACGACACCGGGGCCGCCGTGTGCATGGTCAACGCGGACTATGCCCTGTACAACGGCCTCCAGGTGGGGGACACCCTGACCCTGGATCTCTACAAGCCCGCCTACGAAACACAAAGCGGGATCGCGCACCTGTACGCCAATGATGAGCCCTTCCTCTACACCGTCTGTATGCCCCTGGTGGAGGAGAACCGGCTGGACGTGACCCGGGATTACACCATCGTGGGGCTGTACACCGCCCCCGTCTGGCCCATCGACCCGGACGGCCACGGCTTCCGGGGGGACACGGTGCTGGCCCCCAAGGCGTCCGCGCCGGAGGTGGTGGAGGCGGCAGAAGAGGACAAGGTAACGCCGCTGCTCAACACCCTGGTGCTGAAAAACGGCTCTATCGAGGAGTTCGAGGCGTACATGGCGGAAAACGGCGCGGCGGATCGCTTCCGCTACTACGACTACGGCTACAGCGAGATGAAGGACTCCATATCGGCCATGGAGAGCAGCGCCCTGCGGCTGGCGGCGCTGGGCGGGACGGCGTTCTTGATCGGGGCGGCGGTGTTCCTGCTGGCAAGCTTCGCGCGGATGTCGGCATCGGCCCGGGGCCTGCGGCTGCTGGGGGCCAGCCCCCGGAAGGTGACGGGGGAGATGCTGTCCGCGCTGCTGCCGCTGACGGCGGCGGGCGTGCTGGCGGGCGGCGTGCTGGGCGGCCTGCTGTACGGCAGGGTGTGCGAGATCGTGCTGTCCCAGACCCTGACCCCGGACTGGTTAATGATAGCGGCGTGCGCGGCCTTGCAGCTGATGGTGCTGTGCGCCGTGGCGGCGTGCTGGGCGGCGCTGACGGCGCGGCGCGGGCTTATGCGCCGCAAGCAGGAGTAAGGAGGGATCGGCTTGGGCGAGAAAGAACGGGGGCTGGGATACCTTCCCCTGCTGTCGCTGCGGGTGCTGCTGCGCCGGCCGGGGGCCAGCCTGCTGCTGGCCGCGGTGGCGGCGCTGGGGGTGTACGCGGGGTGCGGGCTGCACAGCCTGGAGGTCCAGCAGCAGCGGGCCATCGAGGACACCATGCGGAACACCGTCATCCACTGCACCGTCACCGACGTGCGGGGGATGAACGCCGATAACCTGAACCTTTTGAGCCCCTATGTGGAGATGCTGCTGGGGCGCAAGGCCGAACGGGATCCCAGTCTGGCGGACATGGACAAGGCGGTGGCCAATGTGAATGCCAAGGCGGATTGGGAGCTGGCGTGGCCCTATGAGACGACGTTGTGCCGCCTGCTGAGCCAGGCCAGCGACAGCCGCTTGGACAGCGCCCAAATCAGCTTCGAGCCTGGCTGGGACGAGAGCGCCTTGATGGGTGGGGAGATGGTCTGCCTGATCCCGGAGGGCATGGAAACGGACGGGGACTACCTCGACATTGTGGCGGCACCGCCCATAGACGTGAGCATGAGCCTGCGGGTGGTGGGCCGGGTGTCCGGCGGGCCGGAGGATGTGATCTACTGTCCCTTCTTCATGCCATGGGAGGATGGGCTCGGCATGGCTTTCAGCATTCAGTCGTGTACCTTCGACATCCGGGACACCGCGCGACTGGAGGAGTGCAAGGAAAAGCTGTTTTCCACCCCGTTCTTTGTTGTGCCCTCGGTGAACGCCACGCCGGACGGCCTTGCCGTGGGGGTGCTGGTGCACGATGAGGTGTATCTGAAATCCTTGGAGGAACTGCGCTCCAACCTGGATATGCTGCGGCTTTTGCAGCCGCTGCTGCTGGTTTTGATGGGGGGCATCAGCTTTTTCGCCGGGTATCTGGTCAACCGCCGCCGCAAGCGGGAGTTCGCCGCCATGCGCTGCCTGGGGATGCGCCGAAGGGCCATCTTCGGGCAGGTGCTGGGGGAGCAGCTGGCATTGGGGCTGGCCGGCGGCCTTGTGGGGCTGTGCGCCGCGCTGGCCACAGGGCTGGGGGTGCGCTCTGGCGGGTTGGCCTTCTCTGGAGCGGTGGTTGGGATGTTCCTGCTGGGCGCGGCGGTGTGTGCCGGGGTGGCCGCCAGCGGCAGCGTAATGAAATTGATGAAAACGGAGGAATGATGCCATGGCGATCCTGACAGCCGACCACGTGGAATATACCTATCAGACAAAATACCAAACCGTTTACGCCCTGCGGGGGGTGGACTGCGCCTTCGAAACGAGCCAAGTGACGGCCATTGTGGGCACGTCGGGCAGCGGGAAGACGACGCTGCTGTCCCTGCTGGCGGGGTTGGACGTGCCCACGGGGGGCAGCATCCGGTTCCGGGGACAGTCCACCGCCGAGATGGACCGGGACGCGTGGCGGCTGGAGAATGTGTCGGTGATCTACCAGAACTTCAACCTCTTCGCCCACCTGACGGCGCTGGAGAATGCGGCCTATCCGCTCTACCTGCAAAAACGGCCGAAGAAGCAGGCGGAGGAGGAGGCCGCCGCCCAGCTGGCCGCCGTGGGCATCCAGCCGGACCAGTTCGGGCGCTATCCCCGGATGCTGTCCGGCGGCGAGCAGCAGCGGGTGGCCATTGCCCGGGCGTTGGCGGCGGGCAGCGGGCTGATTTTGGCCGACGAGCCCACGGGCAACCTGGACGAGGAGAACAGCCGGAACATTTTCGCCATTCTGCAGGATCTGGCCCATGAACGGGGGCGCTGTGTGGTGGTAGTCACCCACGACATGGCCCTGGCGGAGCAGACCGACCGCGTCCTGCGCATCCAGGACGGGAGGATCGCGGGAGAGGAGTGAGCGGGTCGACCCAGATTCAGACCCAGAATGGGAAAAGAGCGGGCGGAAGCAACGGAGGCAACAGGGCCGGAACGCATCCTGCCCCCGCAACCAAGGCGGTCGGCAGACCGCCGGGACCGGTCGTTCGCCGGGCAGCCGGAAGGCTGCCCGGCGAATGACGGTCCCTTTGTTTTCCCGTTTTTAAACCAGAAAAGCATTTTTCCCACATTGAGCCATCCCCGTAACCCCTCTGCTATCAAGGAGTTGCGGTTTTTTCTATGTCCCTCCTATGTCCCTCCATGGTCTGATTTTTGGGCCGATTTTCTCCTATTTTGTGGTAATTTTAGGAGGGACATTGGAGGGCCATGTCTTAAACCGCAGTAGGATAGACGCCCAGGATCGCATTTGCCGAAGCAACTTTAGAATTAAAGTCCAGGTGCGTGTAGATGTTTGAAGTGGTAGAAATATCACTGTGGCCCAGCCATTCCTGAATCTCCCGCAGGCTCACGCCGTTGGCAAACAAAAGGCTGGCACAGCTATGGCGAAGATCGTGATAGCGAATCTTCCTCATGCCGTTTTTCTGGAGGACTAAGGGGAAATGCTGGGTGATGTAGTTCGGCTTGATCCGCTCCCCCAACTCGTTGACATAGATATAGTCCATGTACTTTTTGCAGTAGGCACTTCCGCAGAGTTTACGGTTTTCCTCCTGCTGCTTTTTCAGCCGGTATAGCAGTTCTTCAAAAGGCTTTA
>JAIEFH010000318.1 GCA_029067025.1 Oscillospiraceae bacterium
CCTTGGGACAGAAGCTGTTCCGCCGCCGCCCCCGCCCCGATGGGCAGAAGAAGGCATAATAGGGCAAGCCCTGCCAACAGCCAGAGCTGTTGGCGGAGCCTGCCCAAAGTCAAGATCAAATAAGTTTTGAAAAAGCGGAGCGTATCCATCCGTTGATCAGTAGAAGGCCCAGAGCAGATCCTCCGGGATCAGGGCCAGCATATCATACTGCCATTCCATGGCATAGTACTCGATGTCGTAGTACAAGCTCTCAAGGTCATCCAGATCCATGTCGCCCAGCAGCGTCGGGTTGGGCTGGAACGCTGCCACACCGTCAAACGGGCCCACATGATAATCCATCGACAGCGAGCATATCTCCATCCCGGCAGTCATCAGGGACACGTCGTCCAGCTGAAGGTCGAGGGAGTCCTTCCCAGTGGTGAGCTGGCCCGCCATCTTCACAGAGGCCATGTTGTTCAGGTTGAGCCGCCACTCAAAGTTGTCGGCCTTGGCCTTGGGCTCATAGCTGAAGTTGGAGCTGACCCGGAACAGGGTGCTCCCGCCGGAGCGCGCACGGAGGGTGGTCGCGTCGGTAAACACGCCGTCCTTGCCGCCGTGGTTGCCGGTGGACTCCACCACAATTTCCTCGTCATCCACGGCGATCCTGAAACTGAAATCGTCCACATAGTTGTCGCCGCCGCCCAGGTACAGGCCAAGCTCCAGCCTGCTGCCGTTCTGCTCCTTGGAATACTCCACCGCGCACACGTAGCCGCCGTTGAGATAAACCTCCAGCTCCAGGTCACCCATCTCTTGAAGCGCCCGCTTCAGCGCGTCAAACATCTCACCGTAGGGATCCATGCCGCTCATATCCGGCAGGAGATACCTGATGGCGTCCTCGTCCAGCCCAATGCCCCGCAGGAACTTCCGAGACTGCTCCTGGCTGTCCACCATCGCCATGGCGTCCGACAGCGCGTCGATATAGTCCTCCATGGCCTGCTCAGGAATGGTGACCAGGTATTTGTCCGCGTTCACGCTGTTTTCATTGACCTCAATGGTCTTTTTGCCGGCCTTTTCCACCTTAATGGCGGCTTCCAGCTTCTTGCCGGCCTCCTTGAGCTTCTGCTCCATCTCCTTAGGCTGCTGACTGGGAGCGGTCTCCTCCGCCAGATCAAAGAGGTTGAAGCCGATGCTGCTCACGTCGATGTACTCGTCCTCCGCGCCCAGCCGGACCAGGTCGGCGCCCAGGGTCTCGGTGTCCAGGCCGTAGGCGTCCCCCCCGGTGAACTGGGGAGAGGCAAAGCTGAGCACATTATCGTTCGCCGCCATCAGGAAGGAGCAGATCTCATTGTCTCCCCAGAACGCGGCCAGCTCAGCGCCCGCCTTGCGCCCTTTCTGGTCGTAGTCTGCACTCATGCGCAGGCCCAGCCCCCGCAGGGAGGACAGGTCATAGCCGACCAGTTCGCTGTTGACGCTGTTCAGCTCCATGCTGAAGCTCTGGCTGACGGACTTGCTCTGGGTCAGCTCTGCCATATTGGGGAGGCCCATTCCCTCTCCGGCCTTCGAGAAGGCGGACATGGTCTTGGCGAAAGCAGCCTCCACCCTCCCCTTGGGGGAAGAGAACACACCGGAAACAAGCATGAACACCACCGCCGCCACGACCGCCACTGCCGCCACGGCCCCGCCGATGAACAGGCCCTTCTTCCCGTGCTTCTCGGTGTCCTCCGGGGGCGTCGGGCGAGACGCCGGGGCGCTGCCGCCCACCCCCGCCGAATAAGACGGGGACGACCCATAGGAATAGGAGCCCGTACCGGCGGCGTTTTTCGGCGTGGGCGCCGAGTTCAGCGTGAACCCCGGCTTGGGAGCGGACGCGGTGGTCACCGCGCCGCAATGGGGGCAGAATTTTGCCGCGTCACTGATCTCTTTTCCGCATTGCACACAAAACATCATGATCCCTCCGTTTTCATTTTTGGGCCGTGCCGTTCTAAGACAGCAGCCGGCCGTCCTCCAGCCGCAGCACCGCGCCGCACAGCCGGTCCAGCTCCGTCTGGTGGTGGCTGCACCACACCAGGCTTCCGCCTCCGGCCAGGAATTCCTCCAGCCAGTCCAGCAGCCGGGGCACATAGTCCCGATCCAGCCCGGCGGTGGCCTCGTCCATCAGCAGGATCCGCGGCCTGGGCAGCAGCGCCATGGCGATGCTCACCCGCTGGGCCATTCCTCCTGACAGGGCGCGGATGGGGCAGCGCAGCAGGGGCTCCAGCCCCAGCAGCTCCAGAATATCCTCCGGCAGCGGGCCCGTCAAACCGCACGCCCGCTGCCACAGCGTGAGCTGCTGTCCCACGGTCAGCTCCCGGGCCAGCTCGGCGCTCTGGGGGGCGTAGCCAATCTGCCGGCGCAAAAACTGCCGGTCGCCCAGGACGCCGCGGCCCTCAAACAAAACATCGCCGCTGTCCGGCCGCTCGATCTGGGCCAGCAGCCGCAGCAGGGTGGATTTCCCCGAGCCGTTGCTGCCCGCCAGCCCCAGGCACTGGCCCGGCGGCAGCAGGAAGCTGACGGGCGAGAGAACCTGCCGCCCCCCATAGCTCTTGCACAGCCCACGCGCCTCCAGCATGATTTCGCCGCAGCCCCTTTCTTGTCTCCAACCGTCGGAACACTGTGCCCCCAGTATGCCACAGCCGGCGGAAAAAAGCAAGCCCCTGTCCGTCCGGCGGGTCGGGCTTTTCATCCTTTTGCGTTCATTTTTTCCACCTGTTCCACGCTTTTCGCCGTTACCTCCACCCAGGCGGGGCGGAAGCCGCTTTTGACGGCGTTGCGCACCGATTTGATGTTGCTCCAGGCCGCGCAGTAGAAGGGAACCTTCCCCCGCTCCAAAATCTCCAGCGCCAACCGAGAGGTAAGGGCGGCGGCGATCCCCTGGCGGCGGTACTCCGGCAGCACGTCGATGCCGATCTGCCACATATCCTCGCAGTCCGCCGAGCAGGCGGCAAAACCCACCAGCGCCCCGCCGTCATAGGCCCCAATGCCCAAAACGTCCAGCTCCTTGCGCTTCTCGCACAGGGCATTGCTCCACTGGTCTGTGTAAAGCGGCCCAAAGTCCGACGGACCCATGATTCGCAGCTCATAGGGGCAGTCCAGCGGCTTCAGCGCCCCCAGATCCGGGAGGAAATATTCCGCCATGAAGCAGATCCGCTGGCCCATCGTTTGCAGCGCGTCGTTCAGCACATGGAGATTTGGCGTCTCAAAGCAGCGCTCCGGCGGGAAGCGGTTGATGTAGTCGGACACCATGTCCCGGTACTTTTCCTCCACCGAGGCCACGATGTTGCTCCCATAGAAGACCAGGTCGCAGGAAAAGGGCAGCTCCAGGTATTTCCGGGCTTTGGGATGCGTTTGGGAGGTTACGACCACGTTGTCCGTGCGGAGAAAATCTTCCGGCTCACAGCCCGAGTCGATGGCGGACTGCCGCAGGGCAACGTTCAAAATATCTTGGTTTGTCCAAGCTGCCATAGCAAGTCACCTCGTTGGATTTTTGCTTATTTTACGGCAGGGAATGATCTCTGTCAAGGCTTGATGAATCCCGGTATCCGTGATAAAATGAGACATCTTATCGAATTGGGAGGCCCGCCGTGGACGCATTGGAACGACTGCCCATCCCCCTGCTGGAGTGGTTCCGGGACAACGCCCGGCCCCTCCCCTGGCGGGATGACCCCACGCCGTATCACGTCTGGCTGTCGGAGATCATGCTCCAGCAGACCCGTGTGGCGGCGGTGTTGGACTACTATAAGCGTTTTTTGGTGGAGGCGCCCGACGTGGCCGCGCTGGCGGCCCTCCCGGAAGAGCGGCTGATGAAGCTGTGGCAGGGGCTGGGGTACTACTCCCGGGCCCGGAACCTGCAAAAGGCGGCGAAGGTCATCGTGGAGGACTATGGCGGGACGTTTCCGCCGGATTATGCCGCCATCCGCGCCCTCCCTGGCGTGGGGGACTACACCGCCGGGGCCATTTGCTCCATCGCCTTTGGACAAGCCGTCCCCGCTGTGGACGGCAACGTACTGCGGGTATATGCCCGGATCGTCGGGGACGACGGGGACATCTCCACCCCCCAGATGAAGAAACAGGTGACCCAGGCCCTGGAAGCGGTCATTCCCGTCAGCGCCGCGGGGGCGTTTAACCAGGCGCTGATGGAGCTGGGGGCCACGGTGTGTGTGCCCCGCGGCGCGCCGCTATGTGACCGCTGCCCAGCAAAAGGCTTCTGCGCCGCCTTGGCCCAGGATCGTGTCGGGGAACTGCCCGTCAAAGCGCCCAAAAAGCCGCGGCGGGTGGAGGAACGCACGGTGTGGCTCATCTTCCACGCAAGCCAAGTGGCTCTGCGCCGCCGCCCGGGCCGGGGACTGCTGGCGGGGCTGTGGGAGTTCCCCAACGAGCCTGGGGACGGCCCCCTTCCGGGGGCCTGGGGAATTAACGCCCTGTCCCAGGAGTACGCTGGACAGGCAAAGCATATTTTCACCCACATCGAGTGGCACATGGCCCTGCGGGCGGTGGAGGCGGCTTCAGACGAGCTGCCCGACCGCTGGGTGTGGGCCGACAGAATGGAATTAGAGCAGAAATACGCCGTCCCCAACGCCTTTGACCGGGCGCTGGAGCTGGCGAAAGAGAGATTGAACGGAGGAAACTGACATGGCAAAGCTGTATTTCCGCTACGGCGTGATGGGCTCCAGCAAGTCCGCCAACGCGCTGATGGTGCGCTACAACTACGAGGAGCGGGGCCAACAGGCGCTGATGGTGAAGCCCGCCATCGACCAGCGGGAGGGGGAAAGCGTGGTCAACTCCCGCATTGGGCTGAATTACGCCTGCGTCTGGTTCGAGGATCTGGAAAACATGTCCGTGACCGACATCCGTGCCTACCAGTGCGTCATCGTGGACGAGGCCCAGTTCCTCTCCCACGCCCAGGTGGACTACCTCACCGAGATCGTGGACGACATGAATGTGCCGGTGATCTGCTACGGTCTCCGGGCCGATTTCAGCGGGCGGCTGTTCCCCGGTTCGGAGGCGCTGCTGGCCTGCGCGGACATCATCGAGGAGGTCAAAACCATCTGCTGGTGCGGCAAAAAAGCCATCTGCAACGCCCGGTTTGACAAAGACGGCGTGGTGCTCAAGGAGGGGGAGCAGGTGGTGCTGGGGGCCAACGACTGCTACATCGGCCTGTGCCGGAAGCACTGGAAGGCCGGAGATTTGGGGCCAGACGGCCCCGTAAAGCAATGATCTGCACCCTCTGCCCCCGGCAATGCAGGGCTTTGCGGGACGAAACCCACGGCGAGGGCTTCTGCCAAATGCCCGCCCTCCCCGTGTGCGCCCGCGCCACCCTCCACCTGTGGGAGGAGCCCTGCCTGTCCGGCAAAGCCGGGGCGGGGACAGTGTTTTTCTCCGGCTGCACTTTGGGCTGCGTGTTCTGCCAGAACCGCTCCATCAGCCGGGAGAATTTCGGCAAGACGCTCACTGAGGACGAGCTGTACGCCGCCTTTCAGCGCTTGGCGGACCAGGGCGCTTCCTGCATTGAGCTGGTCACCCCCACCCAATTCACCCATGTGCTGAGCCGGGTGCTGGAGCGGCCCGTCCCCAACGGCCTGCCGGTGGTGTGGAACAGCGGTGGGTATGAGCGGGCAGACGTGCTGAAAACCCTGGAGGGCAAGGTGGACGTATACCTGCCCGACCTGAAATACGTCACGCCGGAGATCGCCGCCAAATACTCCGGGGCGGAGGATTACCCAATGGCCGCGCAAGCGGCCATTCTGGAGATGTACCGCCAGCGGGGGCCGGCGCGGCTGGAAAACGGCCTGCTGAAAAGCGGCGTGCTGATCCGGCACCTGATCCTGCCGGGGCAGGTGAACGAGGCCAAGCGGGTGATGGATTGGATCGCGGAAGCGTTCCCAACCGGGGCGGTGCTGTTCTCCCTGATGGCCCAGTACACCCCGGTGGGGGGGCTGGACGGCTTTCCCGAGCTGCGCCGCCCCCTGCGCCCCTCTGAGCTGCGCGCCGCCCGGGCGTATATGGAAAACCTGGGTCTGCCGGGTTACGTCCAGGAGCTGGACGCCGTGGGCGAGGGCTTTATCCCCGCCTTTGATCTGACCGGACTTTAAAAAGGGCCGGACGCTTTCGCGTCCGGCCCTCTGCCGTTTTACTTTTGTTCAGATGAGGCGGAGCGGAGATACTTTTTCTGATAAAAAGCCAGCCAGCGGCGGAACTCCGGCTGATCGCCCTGCCGCACGCCCCGGGCGTAGTTGTGGAACTGAAGGTCGGCGTAGCGCAGCTCCAGTACCGCCAGGGCCACGTTGGAGCAGTGGGCGGCCACGCGCTCGAAGTTGTTCATCAGGTCGTTGATGATAAAGCCCATCTCCAGCGTGCACACGCCGTTTTGCAGCCGCCGGATGTGGCGCAGCTTCATGCCCTCCAGCATGGTGCTGATGACCTCCTCCAACGGCTCCACCTGCAGGGCCACTTCGATGTCCTCCCGGACCAGGGCCTGCTGGGCCAGGTCAGCGATCTCCTGCACCGCGCCGGCGGAATGATTCATGTCCTCCAGCCCGTCGGGGGAGAAGGAGACGCTCTTGCCGTCCATCTCCTTGGCCAGATCCGCCAGGTTCACCGCGTGGTCGGAGATCCGCTCCAGGTCGGTGAGGCAGTGGAGATAGTGGGAGCTGACCAGCGTCTCCCGTTCGTTGAGCCCCCGGCTGTTCAGGTGGAACAGATAGTTGCCCAGCTTGTCCTCATAGCGGTCCACCACGTTTTCCCGGCTCAGTATTTTCTCATATTTTTCCCCGCTGAAGGTGGTGAACAGTTCAATGGAGCGGTTCAGGTTTTTCATGGCCGCCGCGGCCATCAGCACCACGGTGCGGCCGCTCTGCTCCAGCGCCAGGGGCGGATAGTCCAGGAAACGCTCGTCCAGCAGGTTCTCCTCGAACTCCTCGTCCTCCTCGCCGCCCTTCTCCTTGACGGTAAGTACAGCCAGCCGCACCAGCAGCGCGGTGAAGGGAAGCTGCACCAGGGTGGCGGCTACCTTGAACACGGTATTGAACACGGCGATGCCAAGCGTGGACGCGGGCTGGGCCATAAACTCAAAGTCCATAAACATGTGGGCCAGGTAGAACGGCACCATAAACAGCGCCGAGCCCACGATGTTGAAGTAGAGATAAATGATGGCGGTGCGCTTGCCGTTGGGGTTGGCCCCGATGGCGGACAGCAGCACGGGCACACACGCGCCGATGCACATACCCAGCACCATGGGGATGGCCACCTCGTAACTGATGGCTCCCGTGATGGACAGCGCCTGCAAAATACCGATGGACGCGGAGGACGACTGGATGAGCGCCGTCACCAAAAGGCCGATGACCAGGGACACCGCCGGATTGGAGGCGGCGGAGATAAAGTGCAGGAACGCCTCGTTCTCCTTCAGCGGATCCATGGCGGAGCTCATGGCCTGCATCCCACTCATGAGTACGGAGAAGGCCAGCAGGATCAGCCCCACGTTCTTCTGCGTCTGCTTGCGGCAGAAGAAATACAGGATGATGCCGACAAAGGCGATGAACGCGAACACTGTGGCGGAGGTAAAGCCCCCTTCGCCCTCAACGCCGGCCAGGGTCAGCACCCAGCCGGTGGCGGTGGTGCCGATGTTCGCGCCCATAATGATGCCGACAGCGTTGCTGAGCTGCATGATACCCGAGTTGACGAAGCCGACCACCATGACAGTGGTGGCGGAGGAGGACTGGATGACCGCCGTCACCAGCGCACCCAGCAGCACTCCTTTGACGGGGTTTGAGGTCAGTTTGCCCAAAATGGTTTCCAGCTTGCTGCCTGCCACCCGCTTCAAGCCGTCCCCCAAAAGGGTCATGCCGAACAGGAAAAAGGCCAGCCCGCCCAGCAGCGATACAACGTCCGCAATACCCATGCACTCATTCCTTCCTGCGGGCCTGGCCCGCCCCATCGCAGACTCTTAGTATACATACTTAGACATTGTACCATACCTTTATGGGGATTTCTCGCCTTTTTTCATCTTTTTTCATTTTCTCCATAGTTGTCGAAATTTTCCCCCGCGCAAATCGAATTTTGGATAAAACAGAGAACGAAGCGCAAGATAACCGCGCGTCACAAATCAATGCGGCATAACAAAAAAGGAGACAGGCAAAAGCCTGTCTCCTTTTGAGCGTTGATCGTTCCTATCGCCTTCCGCCGCCGCGTCCTCCGCCAAAGGAGCCGCCGCCGGGACGTCCACCGCCGGAGGGGCGTCCGCCCCCACCGAAGGAGCGCCCGCCGCCAAAAGAGCCGCCTGGACGGGAGCCCGCCGAGGGACGGCCGCCGGAAAATTTGCTGGGCCCGCTGCCGCCGAAGGAACCGCCGGGACGGGGCGCGCTGGGCCGTCCGCCGCCGAAGGAGCCGCCGGGACGGGGCGCGCTGGGCCGGGGGCCGGGGTTAGGCCGCGCACCCATGCCAAAGCCAGCACTTGCGCCTGGGCCGGGGCCGGGACGAGGACCAGGACCGTGGCCGGGGCCAGGACCGTGGCCAGGACCGGGACCGTGGCCGGGACCGGGGC
>JAIEFH010000319.1 GCA_029067025.1 Oscillospiraceae bacterium
TGATATGGAACCAGTCCTCGTAGGGGGAATCCCACCGGCGCTCCTGCACATCCCGGAAGGCCCAGAAGCCCCGGCCTACATGGTTGAACACCCCATCCAGCACCACCTTGATGCCGTGGTCGTGAAGGGTGCGGCACACCTGGGCAAAGTCCTCATTGGTGCCTAATCGGCAGTCGATTTTGCGGTAGTCCCGGGTGTCATAGCCGTGGCGGTCGCTTTCAAAAATGGGGCAAAGGTAGACCGCGTCGGCCCCCAATTTTTGGATATGTCCGGCCCAGTCCCCGATCTTTCCGATGCGGTTGACCGGGACTCCGTCGTTTTCCCGGGGTGCTCCGCAGAACCCCAGGGGATAAATCTGATAAAATACGCTGTGCTCTGCCCACATGGGCGTCACTCCCTCTCTCTGGCGGTGTTTCATGGCCGGAAAGGCCGTGAGACAATAGTATAGCAGAAAACGGGGGAAAAAGCAAGCTTACCGCCCTTGACACCCCGTGCGGTTGAGTAAAGCGCGAAGCTGCGCTGTTCTCCGGCGCTGCTGTGCGGCAATGCTGCGCAGTATGGGAACCAGTTCGGTGGATACATCGTATTTCAGAGCATTTTCCGCCATGCGGATTGCCCCCTGGCAATGAGGCAGCAGCTGCTGCGCAAAGACAATGCCCAGCCGGTTACTCTCAAGGGCGGCGCCCATGCGGGCAAACATCTCCCGGTAGATGAGATCCATCCGCCGCTGGTAGAGCCGCAGATCCATCTGGGCGTTGGTGAGCTGGCCGCAGGCGGGCAGAACCGCCTCCATTTGGTCGATGGCCTGGGTCTGCTCTTCCATAAGGCGCTGTGCGGTCTGCCGGATGGCGGGATTTTCCGTATACCGCAGGACATTGTTGGACATCTGGACAGCGGCCCGGCAGTGGGGGACCATCTGAACCGCGAAATTATGGGAGATGCTCTGGTTAAGGCCCACAGTGGTCATGGACTGAATCATTTCATCCAAGGTCTGATAAAAACAGCATAAGTAATTTTTCGAGTCCTCGCTGAGCAGGCAGGTGTTTTTCATAAATTTGCCCTCCTTTGCCCCATTCTATGAACGGAAAGACGGGGAGGTTCAAAAAACAGGCGGCGGTCAACGTGACCGCCGCCTGTTTTCAGATTTGCTCTTTTCCAATGTCAAAGGCGTGAAGCCAGTCCGATTTCAGCAGGAACAGCAGGAACACCACCGAGCTGAGAGACCAGGTAAGGGGATAGGCCCAAGAGATGGTGGCGAATGCCGGGAAGAAGCGAAGGGCCACGGTGACGTAAGTCACCCGGACGCAGCACCAGAAAGCCAACATGGTGACCATTGGGACAAAGGACTTGCCGCACCCCCGAAGCACGCCCGCCGCGCAGTGGGAAAAGGCCAGCAGAAAGAAGAAGGGGGCCACCACCCGGGACTGGATGGTACCGAACTGAATGGCCTCCGCCTCGTCCACGAAAAAGCCCAGGGCAGGGGGGGCGGCGAAGAGGAACACCACGCCGATGAGCTCCGCCAGCACCACACCGGACAGAATGCCGAATATGGCGCCCTTTTTCGCCCGGTCATACTGCCGTGCCCCCAAATTCTGGCTAATGAAGGTGGGCATGGACATGGACATACTCATAATGGGCAGAAATACCAGGCCCTCGATCTTGGCGTACGCCCCGTGACCTGACATGGCATACTCCCCAAAGGAGTTGATGTTGCTCTGCACCACCAGATTTCCGATGCTGATGACGGCATTCTGTACACCGGTGGGCAGGCCCTGTCGGATAACCTGGGAGAGGATGTCCGGGTAGAGACGCAGCTTGCGAAAATCCAGCCGAGTATAGTCCTTCAGCCGGCACATTCGCCACAGGCACAGGAAGAAGCTGATCCCCTGGGTGAGGACGGTGGCGGCTGCGGCCCCTGCCACGCCCCAATGAAACACCGCCACAAACAGGAGATCCAGCACCATGTTCAGGGCGGAGGAGATGATGAGGTAGTACAGCGGGTGGAGGCTGTCTCCCAAGGAGCGCATGATGGCCATACAGATATTATAGAGGATAACGGTGAACACTCCACCGAAGTAAATACGGAAATAGATCAGGGAATAGGGCAGTACCGACTCGGGCGTGTTCATGATGAGCAGCAGCCGGGGCACCAGCAGAAGCCCCACCACCGTAGACAGAACCGAGGCAATAATGCCGAACAGAAAATTGGTATGGATGGCCCGGATGACATTTTCTTCGTCCTTGGCTCCATAGTACCGGGAGATGATGACGCCGCCGCCGATGGCAATGCCATTGAAGAAGCCGATGACCAGGAAGGTGAGGCTGCCGCCCGAGCTGACGGCGGCAAAGGCCCCGTTGTCGGCAAAATTGCCCAGCACCCAGGCGTCGGCCAGGTTATAAAGCTGCTGAAGCAGCTGCCCCAAAAAGAGGGGGATGGCGAAAGATACGATTCCCCGGATGATGGAACCCTCCGTCAGCGATGGATTTTGGGCTCCGAGACGGCCCCTGAAAATAGACATGATCTTCATTCCTCGATTCAAACATGGTATTGCGCCCGGAAATCCTAGCATAGCACGAGGATATGAGGCCGTCAAGAGGGAAATGGGAAAAAGGCCGAAAAATGTCCGCCCACAGCAGACCGTGGACGGACATTTTTGCGGAAGAAGGGCAGCGTTATCGGACGATCTTATAGTAGGTGCGGGCGGTGAGCAGATAAACAACGGCGTACACTGCCAGGAAGGCCGCCAGCGTTCCCCCGGTGCAAAGCGCCACGGTCATTACATTGCGCACGCCAAACATAGTGAGCATACGGGCCACCAGGTTGAAGTCAAACAGGAGGTGGATTGCCGCCACCACGATGGGCAGGAAGAACACGATGAGCACCTGGCTTCGGATGGAGGATTTGACCTCCCGCTGGCTCAGACCCACCTTGCGCATGATCTCGAACCGGCCCTGATCCTCATAGCCCTCAGACACCTGTTTGTAGTAGATGATCAGCACTGTGGCCATAAGGAACACAATACCCAGCACAATGCCCAAGAACAGGAAGCCGCCGGCCATGGAGTAGCCGTCCACTGATGCCTCGGCCTGGAATTCCGTTCGCCAGGATGTCCAGCTCCCAGTGCCGCTGAGGAAGTCCGGGTTGTCGATCAGGGCGTCGTACCAAGCGTCCATGAGATCCAGCTCTTTGTCGGTGGTACAGTCCAGGTCTGCCAGCAAAACGGCGGTGGGGGTGGCAGCGAACTCTTCCAGCACGTCATGCTGTAGCTTACAGACCTGCTCCCACGCTGCTTGGTCGGGCAGCACGAGACAAAGTGGCTGCACCATGTCAAAGGTGAGGGCAAAGTGACTTACAGCGGGGAGATCCTGGACAATGGCGAGCGCAGCCGGCGCGCCGAATGGGGCTTCTTCCTGGAAACCCTGGAAAGCGACGCTGGAACCAAAGCCTTCCGGGAGGCCGCCAGCGGAGGCAGCCTCTCCCGGGTTTAGGATCGGGGCGGGCTGACCAGTGAGAGCGGCGTAGTCGGCGGCGGTAATGACATAGATGGCGCGCTTGGGACCGGCTTCGTCGGCGCGGCCCACCTCCAGGCAACCAGTGTTGGGATCAGGCAGCACGTTGAAGCGTAGGAACTGGGTTGCCCGGTAATCGGTGATGGAGGTGTCATGCTCCTGGACGAACTGCTGGATTAGGCGCTCCGCTCCGTCCCAATCCAGTGTCTCCCCCTGGGCGGGGTCGAAGTCGATGATCATGTTCAGATCGGCGGGGAACTGGGCGGCGATGATCTCCCCTTGCCCCAAATAGAGGGACAGGGTGCCCGAGATCATGACCATTACCATGGTGGACAGGATGCAGATGTTGGCCAAACCCACGGCATTGCGCTTCATGCGGTAGAGCATCCCGGACACACCGATGAAGTGGCCGGTCTGGTAGTAGAAGCCCTTGTTTTTCCGCAGCATTTTCAGCAGGGCGATACTGCCGGCGGTGAACAGGCAGTAGGTGCCGATGATGACCAGAATGACCGCCAGGAAATAGAAGGCCATAGCGAGGGCGGGATCCTTGGTGGTGACAGCGATAAAGTAGCCCACACCCATGGCCAGAGCGCCGATCACCGCCATTAGCCAGCGGGTGCGGGGCTCCTTTTCGCCCACGTTACCGCCGTGGAGCAGCTCGATCGGCTTACTCAGCCGTACCCGGAACAGGTTGAGCAGCAGGGCAAGCACCAGCAACGCCCCAAAAAATATAGCTGTGACGATCATGGCGGGCAGGGAGAGGGAGGAGTGGAAGGGGATGGAGAACTGGAGCAGGGAGGTCAGCCCAATGGTGGCCAGCTTATGGAAGATAACGCCCAGCACCAGCCCGCCCAGAATGCCGATGAGGGCGGTGTACAGGCTCTCCCAGCACTGGATCAGGGCGATATTCCCCTTACCCATGCCCAGAATGTTGTACAGGCCCAGCTCCTTCTTGCGCTGTTTCATCAAAAAGCTGTTGATGTACAGCAGCAGCACGGCGGACAGGATGCCCGCCACGAACATCCCGATCTGCATCATGACCTGGACGTAGGCGAAGCCCCGCATGGTGACCACGCCCGGGTCGAACACCAGGGCGGCCATGACATAAAAGGCGGCGGTGAGCCCCGCCAGCGCCAGCAGGTAGGGCACGAAGAAGCGGTGGTTCTGCCTCATGCTCCGGGCCGCCAGCTTGGGATAAAGTCCGTTACGCACGCTTCTCACCTCCGTCAGTGAGCCGGGTGAGGGTTTCGGTGATGAGCCGGTACATCTGGCCGTCGGTGCGGTTTTCCCGGTAGAGCTGGTGGTACACCATGCCGTCCCGGATGAACAGCACCCGGCCCGCCCGG
>JAIEFH010000032.1 GCA_029067025.1 Oscillospiraceae bacterium
CTGCTGGAAAAAGCGCTCCGCCGTGTTCCTGGCCCGGTTGGCCGCGTTCCTGGCCTCCTGTTTGTAGCGCCGCTTTTCGCTGGAGGACATCTTGCTCAGCTTGCTCAGCAGCCAGATCACGCCGATGATTTTGAGGAAGGGAAAGGGCAGGATGAACAGCAAAACGCCGATGCCCACCCATTCGCCCCAGTCGTTGGAGTTTTTGGGCGGCTTATATCCGCCGGACGGAGTGGTTCCTTTGCCGGATCCATAGCTGTAGTTATAGTGATAGGTGTTGTCCTGCTGTGAGTTGTTCTGCGGATCCTGTCCGCCGGTGCCGTAGCCGTCCGCCATGGTGATCCCCCTCTCCCGGAATGCGATAACAAGAACCATTATATACTTTTTCATCGGCGCTGTAAAGAAGATGGAAGCTTAATTTTTTATTTAGGAAGCGCAGCGCGCCCCTTCCTCATATCCCCGGCCCTTCCCGCATATAAATCACCGTGACGAGAACCACAGTGGGGAGTGTTGTCAGTGAAGGGGAACATGGAAGAGCGCGCCCAGGAGCTGGCGCTGTACATCATCGAAAACAAAGCCACCGTCCGGGCCGCCGCCAGCCGCTTTGGGATCAGCAAGTCCACCGTACATAAGGATTTGAGTGAGCGCCTGCCCGCCATCAACCGGGGGCTGTATGAGCAGGTAAAGGAAGTCCTGGACGAAAATAAGGCGGAGCGCCATATACGGGGCGGCATCGCCACCAGGAAAAAATACAAAGGGGAATAAAATATGTTAAGGGCGGGCCTTGTGGAAGGCCCGCCCTTAACACGTAGAGAGAACAAATTCAATGGTGTGCGCCGTGGCTGCCGCTGTGATGCCCCCGAGAGGAGGTGGAACCGTAAACAGGGCAGCTTCCGTCGCAAAAGCCGCACGCGTGGTCATAGCCGCAGCAGGTCACGCCGTTGTGGCTGTGACGGCCTGTGAGCGTGCAGCCCTCCACCGTGCACAGTGGGAGGCAGGTTCCGTCACAGTAGCCGTCCTCGTGGTCGTAGCCGCAGTAGGTGGTTCGGCCGTGGGTGTGCCGTCCCAAGCGCTCACAGCCCTCCACAGTGCATACGCCGCACCGGGCAGATCGGGTCTGCCGGGCGCTCCCGTGGCAGCCGTGGGCAAAGGCGGCGGTGGTCAGCAGAAAGAGGACGCACAAAGCGGCCAGCGTAAGCGGGAAAAATTTTTTGAACCACATTGTAATACAGCCTCCATTTTGATGATCCACAGTTTCTGACTATCGTTGTCGTCAGTGTAGCATACCAGGGAGGGGAATGCAATACCTTTTCCGAAATTTCCCGCCAGGTCAGGACTGCGTTCCGACCTCATGAATCGGGATGGTGACATCCCGGATCCACTTGCCGCTTTTGAACCGCCACATACCCAGCACGGCCTTGACTATGTTCTCGCTCATCATGCCCAGGTATACCCAGAAAATGCCCAGTTGGAACACCAGGCCGGACAGGGCGGCGATGGGCAGGGCCACCGCCCACAGGGGCGTCAGGTCGATGAGGGTGGCCGCCCGCACATCCCCGCCGCCCCGGAGCACCCCCACGATGTTGGTGCACTCCATAGAGCGCAGGGGCATCATCAGGAACATCATGGTGAGCATCAGGGTGCAGATGTCCCCCGCCGAGGGGGTGAGTTTAAACAGGGGATAGAGTACCAGGATCATAAAGAGGTGGAGCAGCCCCAGGAACAGAAGCCCTGCCACCAGCCCGAACAGGAAGGCCAGCGTGTTGAGCAGCGCCCCCAGGGAGTACACCTTGTCCGCATGGCCCGAGCCAATCTCCTGTCCAATGAGGATGGCGGCGGTGCCCGCGATGGCGAACACGCCCACGGTACAAAGATTGGTGATGTTGCCCGCGATGGCGTAGGCGGCCAGAATCTCCTCCGAGCCGTCCATGTGGCCCATAATGGTGGGGAACAGGGAGGAACCCAGGCCCCAGAAGGTCTCGTTGCACATCACCGGGGTGGCAAAGCGGACAAAGCGCCGCACCATCTCCCAGCCGGGGCGGAGGAGCAGGGCGGGGTCGATACGGAAGCCCTTGTCCAGAACGGCCCACAGGACGGCGATGGAGCAGGACAGCACCCGGGCCAGCAGGGTGGCCAGGGCCGCGCCCTCTACCCCCAGTTGGGGAGCGCCCAGATTGCCGAAGATGAACACCCAGTTGAGGAAGGTGTTGCACGCCATGGACACGCCCAAGATATACAGGCCCCGGCGGGGGTTGCCCATGGCCCGGTGGACGCCGTTGTACACCTGGACGAAGCTGTCGAAGAAATAAGACCAGCCCACGATCCGGGCGTACCGGGCGGCGGTGGCGATGACCTGGGGATCCTTGCCGAACAGAGCCATAAACTGGCTGGGAAGGAAGCCCATAATGAGGGCGAATACCAGCCCGATCAATCCGGCGGTGTACATCCCGATGCCCATGATCCGATTGATGGCCCGCAGATCCCCCTTGCCCCGGTACTGGCTGATGAGGACGGAGGAGCCGCTCTGGATGCCGAACATCATGAGCTGAACCACAAACACCGGGATATTGGCCAGGGTGACCCCGGCCAGGGGGAGCTGGCCCATGGTGCCCACCATGAAGGTGTCGACGAGCCCCAGGGAGTTGGTAATGAGATTTTGAAGCAGGATGGGCAGAGCCAGGGCCAGCAACGTGCGGTAAAAGCCCTTTTCCCGCTGGAACAGTTTGAACATATTGGTCGGAAGCTCCTTTGCTCCACCGGCCAATCTGTGCCGGTGGTGATTTAAGATAAGGTGGTGAACAGACTGCCCGCCGCGTCCGTGAGGGCGGAAACCAGCGCGTCCGCCTCCTCTTTTGTGGAGTCGGGGGAGAAGGACAGCCGCAGCGCCCCGTCCAGCCAGGGCTTGGGCAGATTCATGGCGGCGAACACATGGCTGGGCCTGCCCTTGTGGCAGGCGGAGCCGGAGGAGACGCACACGCCCTTGTCCCCCAGCACCCGGACGATCACCTCGCTCTTGTAGCCGGGGAGGGTGACGGCGCAGATGTGGGGCGCGTCCCCGGTGGAGATGACCTCCAGCTTGGGCAGCGCCTGCTTCAGTTTTGTCAGCGTGTATTCCTTGATGGCGGCGGCCCGCTCCAGACGGCCCGGGTCTGCCGCGTTGGCCCGGACGGCGGCGGCGAAGCCGGCGATCTGGGCCGTGGCCTCGGTGCCGGAGCGCAGGCCGTCCTCCTGGCCGCCCCCGGTGAGCAGGGGACGCAGGCGCACGCCCTTTTTGATGTACAGCGCCCCGACGCCCTTGGGCGCGCCGATTTTATGGCCGCTGACAGCCACCAGATCCACACCCAGGCGGGCCAGGGGGTCTGGCGTTTTCAAAAAGCCCTGCACCGCGTCGCAGTGGAACAGGATGGCGGGATCAAAGGCTTTGACGGCCTTCACGCAGTCCGCCACGGGCAGGATGACCCCCGTCTCGTTGTTCACCAGCATCATGGACACCAGCACGGTGTCGGGCCGCAGTGCGGCGGTGAGCTGCTCCACGGTGACGCGGCCCGCCTTGTCGGGCTTCAGGTAGGTGACCTCGCAGCCCTGCCGCTCCAAATCCTTGCAGGTCTCCAGCACGGCGGCGTGTTCGATAGCGGTGGTGATGATGTGCCGCCCCCGGCGGCGGCCCAGCTCCGCCCCCCGACGGATGGCCCAGTTGTCGCTCTCGGTGCCGCAGGAGGTAAAGTACAATTCGGCGGGGGAGCAGCCGAAGGCCTTGGCGACGGTCTCCCGGTCCTCCTTCACCCGGCAGGCGGCCTGACGGGCGTACTCGTAGCGGGAGGAGGGGTTGCCGAACTGACCCAGGGCGTCCATCATGGCCTCCACGGCCTCCCGGCGGACGGGGGTGGTGGCGGCGTAGTCGAAATAGATGAGCTGATCCATGGCGGTTCTCCTCCTGTTGGCGTGGCAGTCCTTGTATTGTAATGGTTTTCGGGGGGAAAGTCAATGGGGCGACCAGAAGGTCGCCGGGACGGTCGTTCGCCCGCAGGGCGAATGACGTCCCCGGGGCAGCCGGTAGGCCGCCGGGACGGTCGTTCGGCAGGCAGTCGGCAGACTGCCGAACCGACGGTTCCAGCCAAATGACGTCTCATTAAGTTTTTACGCCGGTGGCCGATATAAACAATAGATGCAAAAATTGGCGTTATTTTACGCCCGTAAAGTTGAAGGAGGCCTTTCTATGTCCGATATGTCCGTCAATTCCTCTTCTGTCCGCTTCACGGCGTCGTATGCCAGCGCCATGACCAAATTTGAGCCCGAAAAGCGGAAACTGGATTTCGCCAACGCCGTCCGGATGGACGGGGTGGTGGAGCGGCTGCCCGATGAGGACGGCTGGCAGCGGATCTGGGGCGTAAAAACCACGGAAACCACGGCGGAGGACGGGACGGTCACCAAAACCATATCCGGAGGCTCATATATCATCGGCCCCAACTTCAGGGGGAAAGAGGAGTTCAGCGTCAGCGTGACCTTCGACCCATCCAACTATGAGATGGGGCAGCTGAGCGGCGGGGTGGATCTGATGGCCGCGGCCTATGAAGCACAGAAAATGGCCCTGCGGGACAGCTTCTCCGGGTATGAGCTCCAGGAGCAGAGCGCGAAGCTGGACGCCTCCTACCAGGAGGCGAAGGACGAGACCGCAAACTCCTTTGCCCAGCTGGTGGGCGTATCCCTGGAGGCCCGCGGCCAGGTGGGGCAGGTGAAGAAGGTCTATGACAGCGTGCAGGCCGTGTTCGCGTCCTTTGAGGCAAAGTACCATGCTGTCGCGCTCAGCAGTCCGAACGGATGGGCGAAGGCCGGGCTGTTTGAGGCGGTCGTCAACCTTCAGCGGCTGGGCGCGCCCATCCAGCCGGAGGTAAACAAGCAGAACGGGCTTTACACACTCCAGGAGCTGGAGCTCACCGCCGCCGGGGTGCGCGGGGGCCTGAATATCAACGCGTAAGAGAGTTGACAGGCCGTGAGGGCGGGTATATAATTCCCGCAAACCAACGACAAAGGAGCTGTTCAACATGATCCCCACCCCCGAACAGGCTTGGGAGCTTTTATGCGAATTCAACGAGGGCGACTTCCACCGCAGGCACGCCCGCACCGTGGGCGACGTGCTGCGCTGGTTCGCCCAGGAGTTGGGCTATGGCGAGGACGCCGACTTTTGGGAGGCCGTGGGCATCCTCCACGACCTGGACTTCGAGCAGTGGCCCGACCAGCACTGCACCAAGAGCCAGGAGCTGATGCGGGAGCGGGACATCGACGAGTCCATTGTCCACGCCACCGCCAGCC
This sequence comes from Oscillospiraceae bacterium, assembly GCA_029067025.1. Lineage (GTDB taxonomy): Bacteria > Bacillota > Clostridia > Oscillospirales > Oscillospiraceae > Enterenecus. The sequence goes on from JAIEFH010000032.1 coordinate 5,308, forward strand.
ACGGCTACGGCCTGACCGTGGACATCCAGCCGGAGCACCAGATGGAGAAGGTGCTGTTCGCCGTGGACGAGCTGACCGGCCTCATCGGCGCGGCGGCCCTCATGCGGCCCTCCAAGAGCGTCAGCGACCTGGAGGTCAAGTCGGTGAAAAAGAAGTACAAGGACAAGAAGTTCGCCGCCGGGTGCTCCCGTGAGGTCATCGAGCGGGGCGCGGCCATGCTGGGCTGGGAGCTGGACGAGCTGATCGGCAAGACCATCCTGGCCATGCGGGCCAGCGAGGCAGCCGGCAGGCTGCCGGGACAGTCGTTCGTCCGCAGGACGAATGACGTCCCCAGGACAGCCGACAAGCTGCCCGATTAATATGAAAGCAATCGCCCATATCCGCTCCGATTTTTCCTCCAAGTTCGGCGTGCCTCGGCAGGCGGGGCTGGTGGAGGAACTGCGGGCCGCCATCGTCTTTGAGCCGCCCTACCGAGTTCCCGAGGCCCTGCGGGGCATTGAGGGGTTTTCCCACCTGTGGCTCATTTGGGAGTTCTCCAAAAACAAGCGGCAGAACTGGTCGCCCACCGTGCGCCCGCCCCGACTGGGGGGCAATCAGCGCATGGGGGTGTTCGCCACCCGCTCCCCCTTCCGGCCCAACCCCATCGGGCTGTCCTGCGTGAAGCTGGAGGGGGTGGAGCTGGACACCCCCGACGGCCCGGTGCTGGTGGTCTCCGGGGCCGATCTGGTGGATGGCACCCCCATCTTCGACATCAAGCCCTATCTCCCCTACGCCGACTGCCGCCCCGAGGCGGTGGGCGGCTTTGCGGGAGCGGCCCCCGAGGGGGCGCTGACGGTGGATATTCCGCCCCATTTGTTGGAGCGTGTGCGGTCGGACCGCCGGGCGGCGCTGGCCGGCGTACTGGCCCAGGACCCCCGACCCCACTATCAGGACGACCCCCAGCGGGTGTACGGCTTTGGCTTTGCCGGGCTGGAGGTGCGCTTCCGCGTGGGGGACGGGGTGCTGACGGTGGTGGACATCAGCAAGGAATAAAGCGATACCGCGGGGAGCTGTTGGCTCCACGCGGTATTTTTTGCTCAGCGCTGGACGAGATACTCCCCCAGCCGCCCCAGGGTCTTGGGGGTGCACACGGCGGTGACTTCGATGGCCTCGCCGTACTCCACCTGCTCCACCTTGGCCTCCCGGTAGAGCGCGTCCAGAATGCCGCCCTTGTCGTAGGGGAGCCGCAGCTCCACCCGGCGCACGCCGGCGTCCAGCCGCTTGCCGATGGCGGACAATAGGCTGTCCAATCCCGCCCCGGTTTTGGCGGAGATGGACACGATGCCGTCCCCGTGGGGCAGGATGTCCCCCACAAACTTGTCGCACTTGTTGAACACCTCTAAACGGGGCGTTTCCGCCGCCCCCAGCTCCTGGATCAGCCGATCCACCACGTCCGCCTGCTCACGCCAGTTGGGGTCGGAGGCGTCGATGACGTGAAGGAGCAGGTCGGCAAAGGTCAGCTCCTCCAGGGTGGCTTTGAAGGCGTCCACCAGCTGGTGGGGCAGCTTGGAGATAAAGCCCACGGTGTCTGAGATCAGCACCGTGCAGGTGTCGGAGATTTCCAGCGTACGGGTGGTGGTGTCCAGGGTGTCGAACAGCCGGTCGTTGGCCGGGATGTCCGAGCCGGTGAGGGCGTTCAAAAGGGTGGACTTGCCCGCGTTGGTGTAGCCCACAATGGCCACCACGGGCACCTCGTTCTTCTCCCGCCGCTCCCGCTGGGTGGCCCGGACCCGGCGCACATCTTTGAGTTCGTCCTCCAGCTTGTCGATTTTCCGCCGGATGAGCCGCCGGTCAGACTCGATCTGGGTCTCGCCGGGGCCCCGGGTGCCGATGGCGCCCTCCTGCCGCTCCAGGTGCTTCCACATACCGGTCAGCCGGGGCAGCAGGTACTTATACTGGGCCAGCGCCACCTGGAGCCGCCCCTCGCTGGTTCTCGCCCGCTTGGCGAAGATGTCCAGGATCAGGGCGGAGCGGTCCATGACGGTGACGCCCAGCTCCTCGGTGAGCACCCGCTGCTGGGAGGGGGACAGGGGGTTGTCAAAGATGACGATGTCCGCCTCCAGGCGCTGGACAAGCTCCTTGACCTCCTCCACCTTGCCCTCGCCGATGAAGGTGCGGGGGTCGGGGGAGGATTTGTTTTGCAGCACCGTGGCTAGGCACTGGCCCCCCGCCGTGTCCAGCAGGGCGGCCAGCTCGTCCAGGGATTCGTCAGTGGCGTTCTCCTCCCGGCTGAGGTTGGGGGCGTTGAGGCCCACCAGCACGGCGCGGTTGATCTCTTTTACTTCGGTTTTGTCAAACATATACGGTAAAATACCTCGTTTTCTATTGTGTGGGCGCCCATCCCTGCGGGGGCGGGTACTGGAAGCATTGAGGGTAAAATACCTCGTTTTCTTTGCCCTTTACCAGCGCAGAACAATTATCTGCCTTGATATTCCGCCTGCGCGATTTCGTGTATGATAGCTGAAAACTCCTCTGATTTTGATTCTAACAAGCCATGTGTAGTATTCTCCATAATATACATTTTTTTGCGGGGGGCGTTTACCAACTCGAAATAATCTTGCGCGATCAGATAATTGGTCTGATAATCTTTGTCGCCATTGATATTATAGAATGGCACTTGATAATCGGTTTTGCCAAGCAAGGAGAACTTGTTAAACTCATCCGACTTTAAAAATTCTTCATATACGCTGTAATTCGAATTGATATACTTTATAAAATCCCCTATTGAGTAATATGGATTAAATATCTGCGCGGCGATCAAGTTATAATCTGTTCCGTCAACCAACATATTGTAGCCGTATTTTTCCATTAGTGCGTTTCGAGCCACAAAATATTCCGTTGAGAGATCATCTATATTCAATTTCTCAATGAGGCGGCGGCCTTCTTCATCGTTTCCTGCCCATTTGACGGCTTCCTCTTTAAAGGCGATTTCATTCTGATAAAAGTCAATGAGTTGCCCTGTTCCAATATAACATTCGTAATATTCAGGATATTCAAGAATAAGGTTGCACCCGAAATACGTTCCCCACGAATGGCCAAGCAATGTTATTTTATCCTTGCCGAGATAGTCTAATAAGTATTTTGTCATTTCTACGCCATCACTCATCATGAGGTCATAGGTCAATGCGGTGTCATTCTGGTCGGAAGAATAGCTTTTGCCGCAATTCCGCTGATCCCACGTAACAACCGTGTACACATCGGACCATTTTCTGGTGAAGGCATAATCATAAGGGCTTGTAGCCGAGCCCGGCCCGCCATGCAGATATAATAAAACGGGGTTGTCTTTATCCTGCCCGTAAATACTGATCCACTGCTTTGTGCCGTTTATATCTACATATAATGTCTCATTTATACCGCCCTCAGGTGTTCGGTCATAAATCCTCTGCCCGATAAACCGAACAATGAAAAAAAGTACAATGATGGCAACAAGCACAATGAGCAGCCACTTCAGTATTTTAACAAAACCTTTCAAAAACTTTTTCGTTTGTGTCATGCTTTTTTCAGCGCCTCCACGATCTCGCCCCAGTAGATGTCATGGAAATCGTCGTGATAGGATTTTTTCTTCACGTCCTCCGGCACGGCGGCGGGATCCATGGGCATGGCCATGCGCTTGCGGCACACCAGCACCAGCTCGGCCTGCTCGAAGTAGGGGGCGTTCCCCGCCCCGGCGGCCACGGTGAAGCCGCACTCCTTCACCTTGTCCACGTCCCGGCCGCTCTTGGTGCCGCACAGGGAGAGCTGGGGGCGGTACTCCTGGGAGAAGAAGGACAGGGTGAAATACTCGCTCTCCTTCATGAACTGGTTGGTGTACCGCTGGGGTCTGACATAAGCGGTAGCCATGGGCACGCCCCACAGCCAGCCCAGCGCCCCCCAGGAGGCGGTCATGGTATTGCAGTGCTCGGGCGTGCCGGCGGTGACCAGCATCCACCGATCGTCCATGGCGGAGAAGGGGTTCAGATCCAGGCTTTTGGGGTCAACTTTTTGAAACATGACGGGATACCTCCTGATTTTGATAGAATAGTATATGCATATAAGCGAAAAAAGAGAAAGACCCGCCGCAATTGCTTGCAACGGGTCTTTGAACTGACAGGTTTAGCCCAGACCGAACTTCTTGTTGAAGCGGCTGACGCGTCCGCCGGTATCCACCATCTTCTGCTTACCGGTGTAGAAGGGGTGACACTTGGAGCAGACTTCCACCTTGATGTCCTTTTTGGTCGAGCCAGTCTCGATCACGTTGCCGCACGCGCACGTAATGGTGGTGTGGTTGTAGTTGGGATGGATGCCTTCCTTCACGGGGATTCACCTCTTTCTGTCGATCAAAAGTCCAGGGGCACCAGTGCCGCGCACAACGACCCCTTGTAAACGCAAACCGTATCTTATCATGTCTCGCGGAAAAATGCAAGGATTTTTTTTGATTTCTCAAATCTTTTTCCCGGCGGGTTGTTACAGCTCCACCTCATGGCCCACGCTGTCGTCGGGGCAAAGTCCGCTCTGTTTCGCTTCCGCCTTCGGCGAAAGCTCCACCCGCTCCCTTGCCCCTCCTCTCCCCACAAAAGCTAAAAGGCGCTTTTGCGGGGGCCCCTATACCGCAAGCGCTTGGCCCACACTAAAAAACCACAAATACCGATGGCCTACTGTCACGCCCGCCGCCTGGGACAGGGCCCGGGTGTAGGCGTCCAGCTGGGGGCGGTACTCCTCGGCACGGCGGGCAACGGTGTTTTCACTCACCCGGTCGGTTTTGAAGTCCACCACGGTGACCGTGCCGTCCTCCTCCGCGAACCAGCAGTCTACCACGCCCTGGAGGAGGACTTCCTCCCCCGGCTCGGCCTCTTCGTAGTAGTCCGCCGCGGGTGTAAGCAGGGAGAACTTGAATTCCCGCTCCACACGCTGGGACTTGCGCAGGCGCTGACCCAGCCCGGATTGGAAGAAGTCCAGGATGTCCGCCGGGTTCACCGCCTCCCCCTGCTGGGGCGTGATGTACTGGCCCGCCACAAGGCGGGTGACCTCATCGGAAATTTCCCGCAAGCTGCCGGTGCGGTCATAATTCAGGTACTGCATCACCATGTGCAGGGCGGTGCCCCGCTGGGCGGGGGTGAGGGGCCGCTGCCCCTCAAATACCGGGCGGCGCAGCGTGGTCTGGGGGGCGGCGGGACGCAGCTCCGCAGCGTTCTCGGCGGCCTCCGCGTCCTTCTCCCTTCCCTTGAGCTGGGTGGCGGTGAGCTTGGAGGGGATGGCGGCGCAGCTTTGGTGGGGGTAGTGCCAGCTCAGCCGCTCCGCCAGGTCGTCGGGGGGCTGCGCGCCGGCCTCGGCCCGCGCTGACCCGCCGCCCAGGCCCTGGGGATGTTCGCAGTCCGCCCCGGACAGCATTCGGATGTCCCAGGGACAGCCCTCGTCCGCCGGGAACTGGGGCCGGGGGACATCCAGCGACTCCCAGAGGGGGGCGCTGTCCCGCCGGCACAGCACGGGGGTGAGCACCCAGTCCGCCATGGACCGGGCCTCGGCCATCTGCCGGGGCGGGGGAGGGCACTGGGCCTGACCCGCCAGCGCGGCCAGGCTCCCGCCCCGGCCGTTGACGGCGGTGAACAGGATCAGCTTGTGCTCGGCCCGGGTCACGGCCACGTACAAAAGCCGCATCTCCTCCGCCCGGAGCTGCCGCCGCAGCCGCAGGGCCACCGCGTCCCGGGCGATGGT
>JAIEFH010000320.1 GCA_029067025.1 Oscillospiraceae bacterium
CACCCGCCCAGATTTTATCGCCTATAAGTGGGAGGATCGAAAGGAGCCCAGCCTGCGGCTGATGCGGGCGCTGTACGGTGTCCACGAAGTGGGGTGGACGATTCGGAACCAGGAAACCATGGATATGCTGGCTCAGGACGGAGTAACCCCCATTTTTGAGCATTTTATTCCATAGAAACCAACAGCCCTGCCGGCATCTGCCGGCGGGGCTGCTTTTGTAACCGAATTGTCATCTCTTTTTTGGTTGACAATGTAAACCATCCGTGCTATGATAGGACTACAAAGTAAACCAACTGAGAGGTGAGCACTGTATGGAAAACATGAAGCTGAACGCCAGCGAGTGGAACGTCCTCAACTGCCTGTGGGAGAATCATCCACGCACGGTCATGCAGTTGGTGGCGGAGCTGGAGGAGTCGGTGGGCTGGGCGAAAAGCACCACCATCACCACCCTGCGCCGGATGGAGGAAAAGGGACTGGTTTGTGTTGAGCAGGCGGGCCGGGGGAAATCCTACACTCCGACGGTGGAGCGGGAGCAGGCGATGATTGACGAGACCCACAGCTTTTTAGACCGGGTATACCAGGGCAGCGTGGGGCTGATGATGAGCGCCATGGCCAAGCGGCAGGAGCTGACCGCCGACGAGGTGGCCGAGCTGCGCGCCATTTTGGATCAGATCGGGGAGGGGAAATAATATGGCGGTTATGCTGGTAGAATGGGTATTTACCTCCGTATTTCTGATTTTGGTCGTGCTGGCCCTGCGGGCCGCGCTGAGAAAGCGGGTGAGCGCCCGTCTGCGCTACGCGCTGTGGGCGGTGGTGCTGGTGCGGCTGCTGGTGCCGGTGCAGTTGTTCACCTCACCCATTGCCGGGACAGTTGTACTACTTGGGTCTGATCCGGATCAGGGCATATACACCGCACCCAATCCGCCCGCCGCCCCGGACAACGTACTGTCTCTGGGCGGGCAGGATGGCCCGTCGGTGACTCTGAGCAATTTCCCCCAGGCGCCCAATCCGCCCACGCTGCCCGACGCGCCGGAGCCCCCCGCGGCCCCGGATTTGACGAAGGCCCCCATCTGGCTGGGCTGCTGTCGCGTATACACA
>JAIEFH010000321.1 GCA_029067025.1 Oscillospiraceae bacterium
CCGCTGGAGATGGCAGAAAAGTACGGCGCGGACGCCCTGCGCTTCAACCTCATCACCGGCAACGCCCCCGGCAACGACACCCGCTTCTTCGTGGAGAAGTGCGAGGCCATGCGCAACTTCGCCAACAAGATCTGGAACGCCAGCCGGTTCGTCATGATGAACCTAACCATCGACCAGTGCGTCCTGCCGGACAAGCTGGAGCAGGAGGACAAGTGGATTTTGTCCCGGCTGAACCGGGTCATCAAGGAAGTCACTGACAATATGGACGCCTACGAGCTGGGCGTGGCCTCCGCCAAGGTGTACGACTTCATCTGGAGCGACTACTGTGACTGGTATATCGAACTGACCAAGGCCCGCCTCCAGAGCGATGACGAGGCGGCAAAAGTCCAGGCCCAGAACGTGCTGGTGTACGTCCTCACCGAAACGCTGAAGCTCCTGCATCCCTTCATGCCCTTTATTACCGAGGAAATCTGGCAGGCCCTGCCCCACGCCCCCGGCATTGAGGGCGGCTTCCTGATGCTGCAGAGCTGGCCTACGTTCCGCGACGAGCTCAACTTCCAGGAGGCGGAGGGGGCCATGGAATCCGTCATGGACGTGATCCGCGCCATCCGCGCCCGCCGGGCCGAGATGAACGTGCCTCCCTCCAAGAAGGCGGCGCTGACCATCGTCACCCCCAAGACAGGTGTATTCAACGCGGGTAAAGGCTTCCTCACCCGGCTGGCCTGGGCCTCCTCCATTGAGGTGCGGGAGGATGAGCCATCCGACCTCACCGGCCTGGTGGCGGACGTCACCCACGACGCCAAGGTGTATATGCCCCTGGCGGAGCTGGTGGACATTGAGAAGGAAAAGGCCCGGCTCAATAAAGATCTTGGCAAGAAGCAGGGCGAGCTGAAGGGCCTGGAGGGCAAGCTTAATAACCCCGGATTCCTGAATAAGGCTCCCGCCGACGTGGTGGCCGCCGAGAAGGAAAGGGCTGAAAAGCTGAAAACCCTGATTGCGAAAATCGAGGATCAATTGAAAAATATGTAAATTTTCCCAGTTGCAACCACCCCTTCAACAAATTCTGACCAACCAAATCCATTATAATGAGCGCGATACGGGAGATTCCCCGTACCGCGCTCATTTTTTGTACACCAGAGAGGGGACAAGCCATGCCCATCACAGTGACCAGCCGGGACAGCGCGCTGACCATCGCCCTGTCCGGCGAGATCGACCACCACGGCGCCCGGGAGATGATGGCCCAGCTGGACGACGCCATCGCCACCCGTCTGCCCGCCCGCCTTGTTTTGGATTTGTCCGGCGTCACCTTTATGGACAGCTCGGGCATCGCCGTACTGCTGCGCGCCCTGCGGCAGGAGCAGCACATCGGCGGCTCCCTTCGGGTCACCAATATCCCCGCCCAAGCGCGCCGGGTGCTGGACGCCGCCGGGGTGGGCCGGCTCATTACCTTAGATTGAGGAGGGCTACATACCATGAAAGCCATTGACCAGGTGACCGTCACCTTCACCTCCCGCTCCGCCAACGAGGGCTTTGCCCGGGCGGCGGCGGCCTGTTTCGCCGCCCAGCTTGACCCCACCCTGGACGAGGTGGCGGACATCAAGACCGCCGTCAGCGAGGCGGTGACCAACGCCATCGTCCACGCCTACCCCGACCGTTTGGGGAAAATCGTCATGCGCCTGCGGATCTTCGACGGCGGCGTGCTGGAAATCCAGGTGAAGGACTCCGGCGTGGGCATCCCCGACGTGGACAAGGCCCGCACCCCCCTGTTCACCACCGGCGGCGAGGAGCGCTCCGGCATGGGCTTCACCATCATGGAGAGCTTCATGGACGGCCTGCGCGTCCGCTCCCAGCCGGACAAGGGCACCACCGTGACCATGCGCAAGCGCCTCGCTCCCCGGGCGGGCGCTTCCAAGTGAGGGGCCTGGACGCCCCCGCCCTGCTGGAAGCCGCCCAGGCCGGGGACAACGACGCCTGCGAGCGCCTGCTCCTGGACAACAGCGGGCTGATTTGGTCGGTGGCCCGGCGGTACTACGGGCGGGGTGTTGACCCGGAGGATCTGTATCAACTGGGCTGTCTGGGATTCTTGAAGGCCATTCGGGGGTTTGACACCGAATACGGCACCCAGTTCTCCACCTATGCCGTACCCAAGATCGCGGGGGAGATCCGCCGCTTCCTCCGGGACGACGGGGCAGTGAAGGTGAGCCGGGGCACCAAGGAGCGGGCCATGACGCTGCGCCAGAAGCGGCAGGAGCTGTCCCAGCGGCTGGGCCGGGAGCCCACAGTGGGCGAGCTTGCCGAGGCCACCGGCCTGGAGCCGGAGGACATTGCCGCCGCCGATACGGCGGTACTGACGGTGGCTTCTTTGCAGAGCGAGACCGGCGAGGACGGCTTCTCCCTGGAGGCGGTGCTGGGGGACGAGGGCATCGAGGACGAGCTGGTGGAAAAGCTGACGCTTCGGCAGGCTATCGACGCCCTGCCGGAGCGGGAGCGGATGGTGATTTTGCTCCGATTTTATAAAAATCTCACCCAAGACCGGGTCTCCAAGGTCTTAGGCGTAAGCCAGGTACAGGTGTCCCGCATTGAGCGCCGGGCGGTGGCAAAGCTGCGGGAGGCGCTGACAGAATAGAGCCCGGACAGGAGGAACTCTGTCCGGGCTCTTTTCGCGCGAACCGCGCTTCAGCGCTCATCCGTTATAAAATGCTTGACATAACCGGCCGGATGGGCCAGCTCCGTCCGGAAAAAGCTGGGGTAGATCGTCCGCTCCTCATCCGGCGAAACCCATTCCAGGTGCTCCTTGCTTTGATCCTCCGTAAAGCTTTCGCTGACGGGGGAGAAATCGTCGGGAACCTTCATGTAAAAGAAAAACGACACCTCATAGATCAGTTTTCCGAAGTTGTTCGGGGCGTCGCCCACAAAGTAATTTTCGTGGATAAATCCCAGCCGGTCAACCTCCATCCTGACTCCCGTTTCTTCCAGCACTTCCCTTATTACCGCTTCTTCCGCCGTTTCGCCAAATTGAATCCGGCCGCCAACGGAGTAGAGATAGTCGTTTCGTTCATTTCCCACCATGAGAATTTTTCCGTTTCTCATCATGATCGCGCCAACGCGAATGTTGATCAGGCCATTATCGCATGGTACTGTCATATCGCTGCCCATTGTCAGCCCTCCTTAGCAAAAAATCATCTCTCAAAAAGGGCCTAAGCATCCCGCTTGGGCCCTTTTGTGCTTTTATTACGGCTTAAAGCTGTCCTTCAGGCTCACCGCCCGGTTGAACACCAGGTGGCCCGGCTTGCTGTCGCGGCTGTCGGCGCAGAAATACCCCTGACGCATGAACTGGAATCGGTCAGCGGGCTGGGCATCCGCCAATCCCGCCTCCACCTTACACCCGGTGAGCACCTCCAGGGAGTTGGGGTTCAGGCACTCCAAGAAGTCCTTGCCCGCCGCGTCCGGCTCCGGGTCGGAAAACAGGTTGTCGTACAGCCGCACCTCGGCGTCCACGGCGGTGGCCGCGTCTACCCAATGGATGGTGGCGCCCTTCACCTTGCGCCCGTCGGCGGGGTTGCCGCCCTTGGACTCGGGGTCGTACTCGGCGATGATCTCGGTGACGTTCCCCGCCTCGTCGGTGTTGTAGCCCACACACTTGATGAGGTACGCCCCCTTCAAACGGCACTCCGGGCCGTTGGGGTACAGGCGCTTGTACTTGGGGATAGGCTCGGGCAGGAAGTCCTCCGCCTCGATCCACAACTCCCGGGAGAAGGTCACCGTCCGGGTGCCGTCCTCGGGACGGTTGGGGTTGTTCTCCACCTCAAAACTCTCGCTCTGCCCCTCGGGGTAGTTGGAGATGGTCAGCTTCACGGGGCGAAGCACCGCCATCACCCGCTGGGCGGTCTCGTTCAAATCCTCCCGCAGGCAGTACTCCAAAAAGGCGTACTCAATGGTGTTGACAGCCTTGGCCACACCGATGCGGTCGCAGAAGTTGCGGATGGACTTGGGGGTATATCCCCTCCGGCGCAGGCCGCACAGGGTGGGCATACGGGGGTCGTCCCAGCCGGAGACGTAGTTCTCCTCCACCAGTTTGCGCAGCTTGCGCTTGCTCATGACGGTATAGTTGATGCCCAGCCGGGCGAACTCGATCTGACGGGGCTTGTGGTAGGGGATGGACACGTGCTCCACCACCCAGTTATACAGCGGCCTGTGATCCTCGTACTCCAGGGAGCACAGCGAGTGGGTAATGCCCTCCAGCGCGTCCTGGATGGGGTGGGCAAAGTCGTACATGGGGAAGATGCACCACTTGGTGCCCTGGCGGTGGTGCTCAATATAGCGGATGCGGTAGATGACCGGGTCTCGCATATTGAAGTTGCCGCTGGCCAGGTCGATCTTGGCCCGGAGGGTCTTGGAGCCCTCGGGGAACTCCCCGTTCTTCATCCGCTCAAACAAATCCAGGTTCTCTTCGATCGGGCGATCCCGGTAGGGGGAGACGGCGGGTACGCCGATGCTGCCCCGGTGGGCCTTAAACTCCTCGGGGGACAGCTCACACACGTAGGCCAGCCCCTTGCGGATCAGCTCTACCGCCAGTTCATAGGTCTTTTCAAAATAATCGGAGCCGTAAAACATCCGGTCGCCCCAGTCAAAGCCCAGCCAGTGGATGTCCTCCTGGATGGCGTCTACAAACTCCACGTCCTCCTTGGCGGGGTTGGTGTCGTCAAAGCGCAGGTTGCATATGCCGCCGTACTTCTCCGCCGTGGCGAAATTGATGGTCAGCGCTTTGCAGTGGCCGATGTGGAGGTAGCCGTTGGGCTCGGGCGGAAAACGGGTGTGGACAGTCATGCCCGCATACTGGCCGCCCTGAGCGATGTCCTCGTC
>JAIEFH010000322.1 GCA_029067025.1 Oscillospiraceae bacterium
AGTTTATCACCCTGTCCACGCGCCCCTTGATGGGCCAGATAGAGGTAACGGCCATATCAGTCCGGCATGGTGTAGGCATCCACGATCAGCTTCTCAACTGTGCGGAGGTCGGCCACGTCCTTGCGGAGCTGGGGCACGTCCAGCAGGCCGAAGGAGTTGGCCCGCTTCATGATCTGATTGAGGTTGCTCCCCACGCGCCGCACCTCCTGGATCAGCGCGGGCACATCGGCGGTCGGCCCGTCCTTGACCTCCTTACCGGCAACAGCCGCCCGGATGAAGCCCTCCCGCGAGAGGTGGGACTTGCGGATTTTTTTCGTCAGTGCGTCCAGCTCGTCCTTGGAAAAATAGACGACGACGCGGCAGTTCCGTTTTCTCAAAATGAAACACTCCTTTCTGGAAAGTCGGTTGTAAATGTGGGGTCATAGGGGCGGCAAGCCCCTGTCAAGCTGTCCTTGCTGTAGCAAGGACGTTGCTTGCTAAGACAATGCCACCCTCTGCGCCTGCGGCGCTGGAGAACGTGCGGGGTTGGCGGTCGCCTACTCGTTGCCCTGCTTGGGCGGACGTTCCCAAAGCCAAAACTCCCGCTTGGCCTGCATATATTCGTCGTAGGCAAGCTGGCGGTTGATGCGGTCAAGCCATGCCCACTCTGCCGGAGAAATACGGCGGGCAGGCTTGGGAGGGGGCTTGCTGTGCGGCACATTCACTGACATGGAAAAAACACCTCCTTTTTTCAGTGGGTGACGGCAAAATGCCGTCATGGTCGTTTGCGGTCAAAAAGAATGACGGCAAAATGCCGTCACGAAAAGCTATCCAGAAAGTCCATGATGGTGTTGTCCATTCCATCATCGCTTTCTGGCTCGGTTTGCACAGGCTGAACAGGTAGCTGCTTCAGAGCGGCGGCGAGTTCTTCTCGGATGATACCGCGAAACTCGCCTTTCATCAGGCCGATGCGCTCTGCCTGATTGATGATGGACACCATAGTTCTATTCAGGGACACCGCATTAAGCCCTTGCAGATACTCCCACGCTTGTTTGTCCTCCGGGTGGTCAAGGTCAAAGCGGAGGGTCAGCTTTTTACGTTGCATGAGAAACGCCGCCTTTGCGGAGAGCCATCTCGCACAGGTACTCGTAGCCCTTGGCTGTGGCGCAAATATCATCGTTGATGGTCACTCGGTCTGCGTCATACTCGCCAAAGTTGCGGATCAGGCAGCTCCCGCCGCCCAGCACATAGAGCCGCATGAGGGCGGGGTTGTATTCATGCTCCCGCAGGATGCGGAAAATCTCACGGACATACCCTGCGGCGGTTTCCTGGATGGTGTTCAGGTAGTCCGCCTGAATATCCGCCGTGCCAAAGCGCAGCACCCGGTTGATGATGGTGTCATCCACCGTGGCGTGGTGGGTGCGCATGACGTTCTCCCGGACGGCCAGCATACATTGATGGGTACCGTACTTCTCCGTAAACATTCGGTCAGCGGCGGGTTTGCGGTCATTGATAAACATGATGTTCATGGTGCCGTTGCC
>JAIEFH010000323.1 GCA_029067025.1 Oscillospiraceae bacterium
TATGGTGTTGTCGGCTGCGTTTTATGTGTTTTAGTTACATGGCGGGGTCCTTGGTGGTCACCGTGTGCTCTTTCAGCAAAATTGAGGGGGACGACAAGGGCTGCGCCGCCACGGTCAGCTTCAAGGCCGTGGATGGGGACGACATGGCCCGGGATCTGGCCGCCCTCCGGGGGGCCGCGAAAAAGTACGGCGTGGACATCGAAATCGCCCCCGCCTCCGAGTACCACGAACCCGCCGACATGGGCCGCCCCGCCTTTGCCTACACTATGGAGCGCATCGCGGCGGTGCTCCCGGACTACCCGGCGGTGCCCTTCATCCTGCCCGCCGGGACGGACGCCCGGTGGCTCACCGACATCTGTCCCTGCGTACTACGCTTCGCGCCCATCCGGCTGTCCGCCCAGCAATTGGGCTCCGTCCACTCGGAGAACGAGAATATCGACCTGGACGCCATTGCCGCCGCTGTGGCCTTTTACACCGATTTTCTGCGCAATTACCGATAAAACGTTATATTCCCGCCCCTTTGGAGTGGGAACGCGTCACAAATTATTTCGGAGAGGGAGAGAGAGTATGAGCAAGGTCAAAAACGAGGCAAAAATTAAGAATCCGCTGATCGTGGCCATCCGAGAGCAGTTGGAGCACCGGGCGCTGTGGATGTACCTGCTGTGCGACGAGGCCGCCAAAAAGGGGCTGAAGGCGGAGGACTACGCCCCCGCCGCCATCCGCCGCTGCGGGCTGTACCAGGGCGGACTGCTGCGCAAAAAAGCCGGGGGCGGGCCGTCCCTCAAGGGGCTGAAAAAGACGCTGTTCTCCAAATTCGCCCAGTGGGTGTTCGAGATGGACATCAAGCGCTGCGACGACGACCATCTGGACATCGACTTCCACTACTGCCCCCTGGTGAAGGCGTGGCAGAAGCAGGGCTGCTCCGACGAGGAGATCCGCCTGCTGTGCGACCACGCCATGTGCGGCGACCGGGGCATCGCGGAGAGCTTCGGGTGCGAACTGGATCTGCCCGCCACCATCGCCTGGGGGGATGACGTGTGCCAGATCCGCTTTGTGCGCCGCTGAGAACAGCGCGGGATCTCCAACGATAAGAAAGGCCGCGGTGACTTTTGTCACCGCGGCCTTTCATTCATCTGCTGGTATCCTGGTATTCCGATGGGGACACCCCCACCAGCTTCTTGAAGGTGGCGGAAAAGTAGGTGATGTCCTTGTAACCCACCTGCTCCGCCACCTCATAGACCTTGGCCCGGCAGTCCCGCAGCAGCTCCATGGCTTTGTGGATGCGGTAGCGGGTGAGGTAGTTGAGCAGGGTGTAGTCCGTCTCTTTTTTGAACAGATGGCTGAGGTGGCCCTCGCTGAGGCCCAGATGCTGGGCGATCACACCTACGGAGATGCCCGGGTCGTTGTAGTGGGCGCCGATATAGTCCATGGCCCCCAGCACATACTTGCTCTTGTTCCCCTTTTTCAGGCCCAAAATGGGCGGGGCTGACCCGCCCTCCGCCCCGGAGGCTGGCCCGAGCCGGCGGCGCAGATTGGTCACCGCCCGCTCCAGATCCCCGTCGTGGAAGGGTTTGAGCAGGAAGTCCACCGCCCCCAGCCGCAGGGCGGACTGGGCGTACTCAAAGCTGTCATAGGCGGTGAGGATGATGACGCAGGCGGTACACCCCCGCTCCCGCAGGCGGCGGATCATCTCCAGCCCATCCATCTTGGGCATTTTCAGATCGGTGATGATGAGGGTGGGGTCGTACCGCTCCACGGCGTCCAGCGCCTCCTCGCCGTTAGACGCCTCCCCAACGACCACGCAGTCCAGGGCGGCCCAGTCCACCGCCAGCACGATGCCCTTTCGGATCAACTCCTCGTCCTCGACCACTAAGACCTTCAGCATTCCGCTCCCTCCTTCCGGCGGATGGGCAGGGTGGCCATGACCACCGCGCCCTTGCCCTGGGCGCTGTTTTGCAGGGTCAGGCCATACCCCTCTCCATAATACTTTAATAGGATGGTGTCCACGTTGTAAAGCCCCAGATGCCCCTGCCGCCGGTCGATCTGCCGGAAGCCGCCCAGCATGTCCGGGGGGAAGCCCGCCCCGTTGTCGGCAACGGTGAGGCGCAGCATACCGCCGGCCGTCTCCGCCACATCCACCTCCACCGTGCCGTTTTCCACCCCATCCACCCCGTGGAGGATGGCGTTCTCCACAATGGGCTGGAGGATCATCTTGGGCACCAGACAGTCCTCCAGAGTTGCGGGCAGGGACAGGGTAAAGGCAAAGGAGTCGGACAGCCGAATGCGCTGGATTTCAATGTAGCGCATCAAAATCTCCGCCTCCCGCCCCAGAGGGACGAATTCCTCCGGGGAGATGCAGAAGCGCAGGATGTCCGCCAGGTCGGTGGACATCAGCGCCACCTGGGGCACCTTGTTGATCTTGCTGATCCACTTCATGGTGTCCAGGGTGTTGCACAGGAAATGGGGGTTGAGCTGAGCCTGGAGCATCCGGATCTGGGCCTCGTTCAGCTCCCGCTGGTTCTCCACCAGCAGCTCCCGGTTGCGCTTGAGGGCGGCCACCATGTCGTTGAACCGCTGGGCCAGCTCTCCCAATTCGTCGTCCTGATATCGGGCCACCTGCACGTCCAGGTTATCCCGCTCCACCTCCCGGATGGCTCCCTGGAACTGGGCGATGGGCCGGAACATCTGGCGGCTGAGGGACAGGCTCATCAGCACTGAAATGACCACACAGATCAAGGCGCTGGAGGCGCTGACGGTGTACAGCAGGCCCATGGTTTCCCGGTTGAACACCTGGGGCCGCTGGAGGACAAGGTACAGCCCCATGGGGGCGTGGCGCTCCACGCTGTAAAGGAAGTTGTCGGAAAAGCCCTCCAGACCCTGGCCGGACAGCAGGCGGCCGCGCAGCTCCGCTGACAGGGAGACGGCCAGGGAGGGCTGGGCGCAGTACACCGGCCGCCAGTAGTCGCTGAGCAGGATCAGCGTGCCCTGGGCGCCGTAAACACCCTCCAGCATCTGGCGCAGGTCGGACTGGTACAGGCTGATCACTACATAGCCCGCTCTGCCCCCGTCCTGATCCGTGAGAACCGCCGCCCCCAGGAGCAGGGGAGAACCGGTGTCGGTGGGATCTCCGGCGGCGGTGAAGGCCAGCGCGTCCCGTTCCTCCGCCTGGTACAGCACCCCCCAGTTGAGGGAAAGCCGCCGCTCTGCGGGAGCGTTCCGGGTGGAATAGCGCCAATTGCCCTCCTTGTCGTACAGATCGAACCGTGCGTGGTTCCGGGCGGTCCCGGCAGCGGAGAAAAGCTGGGCGTTCACCTGGGTGTCCTCCACTCCGCCGACCGTCAGCGCGCCCAGCACCAGCGGATCCCTCCGAAGGGCATCCACGGCGTCGGAAAAGCCGGCATATTCCTCGTCCATGACCCGCAGGGCGTGGCCCAGGTGATCCCGGGCCTGCTCCTCGGCGGTGTCGGTCATGCGCAGGCGAAAGATTTGCAGAAGCATAGCTGAGCAGATGAGCAGCGGCACCAAGGCCGCCGCCAGAAGCGCCCCGAACAGCCGCGTCCGAAAGGAGGCGGTCAATCGTTTTTTCATGGCGCGTCCTCCCCGATGTAGAACGCCCAGGTCATGAGGATCGCGTCCCGGTCCCGGACGGCCTGGTTCAGGTCGTAGCCCGCCACGGGCAGCTCGTCCAGAGCGGGCAGATCAGCCAGGGATTCCACATCGTCCCGGACAGGGCGGCGGCAGAACTGCCCCACCAGCAGCTCCTGCACCTCCCGGCTGACGGTGAAGTCCAGGAAAAGCTTCGCGTTCTCCCCATGGGGCGCCCCCTTCACCACGGCGCTGCCGTCGGGAACACAACTCAGCCCATCCTCTGGGTAGACCATGGCGATGTCCATCCCGTCGGCAATGCGCTTGAGCGCGGTCTCCTCCAGGGTGGCCCCGGCCAGGGCGGAGCCGTCCACCACGGCGGTGAGCACCGCGCCGGAGGAATCCAGCTGCGCGCCGCCCAGGTTCTCCGCGAAGGTCCGGATGACCGCCTCCCGATCCCCGCCCAGGGCAGTGATCATGGTGACCAGGGCAGTGAAGGACGACCCGGACGCCGCTGGGTCGGGGAAGGCGATCCGTCCCCGGAGGGCGGGATCCAGCAGGTCGGCCCAGCCGCTGACCTGCCCCGGGGACACCAGCTTGGTGTTGTAGATCAGCACCACCGGCAGGGCGGAAAAGGGCGTCCACAAATCATCCGGGGAGCGGAAGCGCGCTAAAATATGCTCCGCCCCGGCGCAGGTGTAGGGGGTGAAGCAGTCCCGGTAGGTCTCCAGGCTCTCTATGCCGCCGCCAAACATCACGTCCGCCACGGGGGCCTTGTCCTCTTGGGCGATGCGCTCCAAAAGCTCGCTGGTGGCCCCGTACACCACGTCCACCCAGATGCCGGTGCGCTCCTCAAATTCCTTGACGATGGGCCGCCAGACCTCCTCTTTGTGGGAGGTGTACACCACCAGCCGGTGGCCTTCGTCCGGGGCGTAGTCCGGGGCGGACGGCTCCGGCCCGGCGGCGCAGGCGGCCAGGCTCAGCAGCAGCGCCAGGGCCAAAATAACAGACAGAACACTTCGCTTCACTGTGACACCCCCAAAATGCGCGATCCGGCTCCGCGCCGCTTTCCTATCATAGCCGCTGGCCGCCGCAGGGCTTGCCCGCCGCTATGCTGCAATTTGCTGATATTATATCACAAATGTCAAAATGGTTTCATCAAATTTTCACAACTTCCGCAGAAATTTTCAAGAAAACGCAGTTTTGTCCCCTGTTCATTTTGCTCAACCCAGCTTATAATAAAATTGACGGTGGAGTTATGGGATAGCGCCACTGAATTTGTCAGGAATGACGAAGGAGGAACGAAAATGAACATGAAAAAGTTAATCTCTCTGCTTTTGGCGGCTGCTATGATGCTGGCCTTGGCTGCCTGCGGCGGCAAGCCCGCCGCCAACACCAACCCGCCCGATGACAACAAGGATCCCGCGGCCAGCACTCCCGCGGACAACAACCCGGAGCCCGCCAAGCCCGACGACACCAACCTGAGCGACGTGCAGAAGATCATCAAGGAAGCCCAGGGCATGACCCTTGAGGAACTGGCCAAGAAGGCCATTGAGGAGTCCAACGGCAAGACCTTCTTCGGCGTGGGCAACTCCAGCCGCGGCAAGTCCGCTCTGCCCCTCTTCATCGAGTACCTGCAGTCCATCGACTCCAGCTACAGCATGGAGTTTGACTGGCAGCAGCCCAAGAACAACAAGATCTTCGACCAGCTCACCGCCGACTCCCTGAAGCCCGAGGGCACCTTCGCCATGACCCTCATCCAGGACGGCAACCAGATCGAGTCCAAGATGGTGCAGACCGGCATCCTGGACACCTTCGTTCCCAAGGAGTGGGCCGAGGCCAACGGCGTCTCCGCCGACAGCTATAACGGCTACCTGGCCCTCCAGACCCTGAACAAGGTCTTTATGTACAACAACACCGGCTCCAAGAGCTACGACAACTGCTGGGACTTCGTGGCCGAGGGCGAGCATGGCCTGTACATGGACATCGACTCCGAAATCGTGGGCAAGAACTTCCTGTATATGCTCACCGAGGACACCTACGCCGGCTGGCTGAAGGACGCCTTTGACGCGCTGTCCGCCGACGAGCAGGCCTACTTCCAGCCCACCATCAACGCCATGAAGTCCGAGGCCGAGGATCTGGGCCTGGGCGCCAACGGCGCTTACGCCCTGGCCTGGATCAAGCTGTGGGTGGAGAGCTACAACGCCCAGACCGACGACGGCCCCATCTGCAACACCCTGGTTGATAAGTCCGCCACCGACCAGTTCGGCCTGCTGGTGTACTCCAAGCTCCGCTCCGTGGAGGAGTCCAGCTCCGTCTCCGTGAACAACATCAACGTGGCGGCCTATGACGACGGCTACACCGGCATCGGCGGCTACGGCTACTGCCACTACCTGTTCGTCACCGACAACAGCCCCCTGCCCTGGACTGCCTGCGCCTTCATCGCCTACATGACCGAGACCGTGGACGGCTTCTCCGCCTGGGGCAAGGACATGGGCGGCTACTCCTCCAACCCCACCGTGGCGGAGGGCACCGAGGAGAAGTACGGCCACTCCAAGGGCGGCATGGCTGAGGACGGCACCACCGTGGAGTTCGAGGCCAAGAACGACCGCGGCTTCGACTGGTGGACCACCGACGGCAAGCTGGTGCTGGAGGATCCCGAGTACTGCGCCGACGTGTCCTTCACCGTGGGCAGCTGGGTCGAGATGCTGACCAAGTACGCCGGCTGACGCTTCGCTGACAGTCAAAATTTGAACGATTAGCGCATCACACGCGCCCCCGGCCGCCCCGATCGGCGGGGCCGGGGGCGCGTGCCATCCCGGTCATAAAGGAGTGATCTCATGGATCAGTCAACCACCCTCCAGGCAAGCCGCGCTACCATCCTGCTCAACAAGGTCAAGACCTACTTCTCCAAACCCCACAATGTCATCCTCCTGCTGATGGGCATCGTGCTCACCTTCAGCACTGTGGCCCCCATCGTCGCCATCGTGGAGGACACCTTCAAGATCCACCCCGGCACCATCGACGCCCATCTCACCGGCCAGGCGTCCGGCTACACCACGGTGAACTACATCGACCTGTTCACCAGCAAGCTGGCCAAGACCAACCTTTGGACGCCGCTGCTGAATACCGTGTGGCTGGCGGTGGGCACCTGCGCGGTGGCCATCCTGTTCGGCGGCGTGTTCGCCTTCCTGGTCACCCGCACCAACCTGGCATGGAGGAAATACCTCAGCTCCATCTTCATCTTCCCCTACATCATGCCCCAGTGGACGCTGGCGGTGGTGTGGCAGAATATGTTCAACTCCAACGCCGTCACCGGCGGCTCCAACGGCCTGCTGGCCGCCATGTTTGGCATCAAAATGCCCCTGTGGTGGTGCAAAGGGCTGTTCCCCAGCCTGGTGGTGCTGGGGCTGCACTACGCCCCCTTCGCCTATATCCTGATCGGCGGCATTTTCCGCAACATGGACGCCAATCTGGAGGAGGCCGCCACCATCCTGGACACGCCCAAGTGGAAGACCATGTTCAAGATCACCCTGCCCATGGTAAAGCCCGCCATTCTCTCCACCATCCTGCTGGTGTTCGGCAGCTCCATGGGTTCCTACCCGGTGCCCCACTATCTGAACCTGACCACCCTGTCCACCAAGTACGTGTCCATGAACTCCAAGTTCACCGGCGAGGCCAGCATCCTTGCCATCATCATGATGGTGTTCGGCGTGGCCATCATGCTGCTGAACCAGATTTCCCTCACCAGCCGGAAGAGCTATACCACCGTCACCGGCAAGTCCGGCCAGATTTCCAAGATCAACCTGGGCCGCGTGGGCAAGTACGTCATCGCCCTGGTGCTGGTCATTGTCACCTTCTTCACCAGCATCTTCCCCATCGTG
>JAIEFH010000033.1 GCA_029067025.1 Oscillospiraceae bacterium
AGACCGCCGCCGAGACCGCCGCCAACGCCGCCATCGACCAGTGCGGCCTGAAGAGCGTCGAGGTGTACGTCAAGGGGCCGGGCCAAGGCCGTGAGGCCGCGATCCGCGCGCTGCAGGCTGTGGGCCTGGAGGTCACCCTCATCAAGGACGTGACCCCCGTCCCCCACAACGGCTGCCGCCCGCCGAAGCGCCGCCGCGTCTGATCTGGAAGGAGGAAAATCAACATGGCTAAGAATATGCAGCCCTACCTGAAGCGCTGCCGTACGCTGGGCATTTCCCCCGCCGTCATGGGCGTGAACAAGGAGTCCAACCGGAATCCCGGCCCCCAGCGCCGCCCCAAGAAGAGCGAGTACGCGCTTCAGCTCACTGAGAAGCAGAAGGTCAAGTTCGTGTACGGCGTGCTGGAGAAGCAGTTCCGCGCCTACTACGAGAAGGCCGCCCGCATGAAGGGCAACACCGGCGACGAGCTGATGACCCTGCTGGAGCGCCGCCTGGACAACGTGGTGTTCCGTCTGGGCCTGGCCAATACCCGCCGTGAGGCCCGCCAGCTGGTCAACCACGGTCACTTCACCGTCAACGGTAAGCGGGTGAACATCCCCTCCTACCTGATCAAGACCGGCGACGTGGTGGCCGTACGCGAGAAGAGCCGCTCCTCCGCCAAGTTTAAGAAGATCGTGGAGGACGACCGTTTTGTGGCCGCTCCCAAGTGGTTAGAGAAAAATAAGAACGCTCCGCTGGAGGGTACGGTCATCGCCATGCCGCAGCGGGACGACATCGACTTCGACGTGGCCGTTAACCTCATCGTGGAGTTGTACTCCAAGTAATGCCGCTCCCACGGCATTCCTGACGTTTCGCCCTTTCAGGGGCGGCGGGTCCGCCTCCCGGCGGCCCGCCCATAGACGTCCGGCAGCACTCGCCAATGTAAAAGGAGGGTAACACACGAATGGTAGAAATCCAGAAGCCGCGCATCGAATGTATTGAGAACGTTGGCGACGAGTCCTACGGCAAGTACGTGGTCGAGCCGCTGGAGCGGGGATACGGCACCACCATCGGCAACTCCCTGCGCCGTATCCTGCTGTCCTCCCTGCCCGGCACGGCGGTCACCGGCATCAAAATCGCCGGTGTGCAGCATGAGTTCTCCGTGATCCCCGGGATCAAGGAGGATGTGACGGAGATCGTGCTCAACATCAAGGGCATCATCGCCAAGCTGTACAGCGAAGGGGTCAAAACCGTCTACATCGAGGCCGCGGGCGAGGGGGAAGTCACCGCCGGCGACATTAAGACGGACAGTGACGTGGAAATCCTCAACCCCAACCACCACATCGCCACCCTGGGCCCCGAGGCCTCGCTGAACATGGAGCTGACCCTGTCCCAGGGCCGGGGCTATGTCACCGCCGACCGCAACAAGCCCGCCCAGGCCGTCATCGGCCTGATCCCCGTAGACTCTGTCTACACCCCCGTGCGGAAAGTGAACTACTTTGTGGAGAACACCCGCGTGGGCGACGCCACCGACTACGACAAGCTGACCTTGGAAGTGTGGACCAACGGCACCATCTCCGCCCGGGACGCGGTGTCCCTGGGCGCCCGCATCCTGGTGGATCACTTCACCCTGTTCACCGACCTGTCTGAGACTATGGGCTCCAAGGCCACGGTAGTGGAGAAGGCGGAGGCCCAGCGGGACAAGGTGCTGGAGCTGACCATCGAGGAGCTGGATCTGTCCGTGCGATCCTTTAACTGCCTGAAGCGGGCCAATATCAACACGGTGGAGGACCTGATCTCCAAGACCGAGGACGAAATGATGAAGGTGCGCAATCTGGGCCGCAAGTCTCTGGAGGAAGTCATCAACAAGCTGGCCATGATGGGTCTTTCGCTTGCAAATGATGAAAATCTGTAAGACAATATAGGGGTATGTAACGTTCCTCTCTATGTACATGGCGAAGGCCATGTCCCGGGAAATACCGGGTGTCAGAACGAATCTAAACAGACTTCGCCACGCGAGGTCGAAGGAGTGTTTCAAAATGGCTAAGAACCGTAAGCTGGGCCGTACCAGCGACCAGCGCCGCGCCATGCTGCGCGCCATGACCACTTATCTGCTGGAAAATGGGCAGATCAAGACCACCTACGCCCGCGCGAAGGAGGTCGCCCCCATCGCCGAGAAGATGATTACCCTGGCCAAGAAGAACGACCTGGCCGCTTACCGGCAGGCTCTGTCCTACATCACCAAGGAGGACGTGGCCAACAAGCTGTTCCATGAGATCGCCCCCAAGTACGCCGACCGCAACGGCGGCTACACCCGGGTGCTGAAGATGGGTCCCCGCCGCGGCGACGCGGCCGAGATGGCTATCATCCAGCTGGTGTAATCAGTCAAAACTCCCCCGCCCTGCGGCGGGGGAGTTTTTTGCCCGAAAGAGTGCGTTTTGAGCCGCTTGCGCCGCTATTTATGGGTGGATTTTACTATTGACTTCAACACATAAATGTGATAGGATTCCCACATCAATCAAGTGAATACCGTTTGATAGAGGCGCGGACGCCATGCGTACCGCGGGGCAAGGCCAGGCAGCCGCTCCGCGGGAGAGGGACGAGCCGCCGAAGGAAGCAGGGCCTGCCTGGGCTCCAATCCTGGGCCGTGGGATAACATCCCCCGGACTGTCACAAATTGTGGAGCGCTATCAATTCACCGCCCCCTTTGCGGGCGGCGGGTCCAGTCCATACCGGGCGCTCCGATCAGGAGCGCCCGCTTTTTGTGGTCTTATGGTATCTGCTTGTAAGTTAGGAGAGAGAATCATGAGAACAAAAAGAAACCGTCTGGGCCTGATCGCGCTCATCATGATGATGATCTTCGCCCTGACAAGCACAGCCTTTGCCGCCTCCGGCGACCCCACCGAGCAGAGCGGCACCAAGTACATCGAGTGCCCCGACTGCGGCGCGATGGGTGTGGTGCTGTCCGACGACTGCGAGGCCGTCCCCTGTGAGACCTGCGGCGGCACCGGCTACATCCAGTCTTCCAGCAATTTCTACAACACCATCTGGGCCCTGCTGCCCCCCGTCATCGCCATCGCCCTGGCCCTCATCACCAAGGAGGTGTACTCCTCCCTGTTCATCGGCATTTTGATGGGTGGGCTGCTGTACTCCAACTTCAACTTTGAGGGAACCGTCCTCCATGCCTTCAACGACGGCATCGTGGCCTCCCTGTCCGACGCCTATAACGTGGGCATCCTCATCTTCCTGGTCATCCTGGGCGCTATCGTATGCCTGATGAACAAGGCGGGCGGTTCCGCTGCCTTCGGACGCTGGGCCCAGAAGAACATCAAGTCCCGGGTGGGCGCGCAGATGGCCTCCATCGTGCTGGGCTGCCTGATCTTCATTGATGACTACTTCAACTGCCTCACCGTGGGCTCCGTTATGCGGCCTATCACCGACAAGCACAACGTCTCCCGGGCTAAGCTGGCCTACCTCATCGACGCCACCGCCGCCCCTGTGTGCATCATTGCCCCCATTTCCTCCTGGGCCGCCGCCGTGGCCGCTTTCGCTGAGGACGGCCAGGGCCTGAACCTGTTCATCCGCGCGATCCCGTACAACTTCTACGCCCTGTTCACCATTGTCATGATGATTGGCCTGGTGGTGATGAACGTGGATTTCGGTTCCATGGCGAAGTTCGAGAAGAACGCCGTGGAGAAGGGCGACCTGTTCTCCGGCGCCAACCCCTATGCTGCGGTCACCGACGACACCGATGAGAATAAGGGCTCCGTGCTGGATCTGGTGCTGCCCATCGTGGTGCTGGTGGTTGCCTGCGTCATTGGCATGATCTACTCCGGCGGGTTCTTCTCCGGGGCGGACTTCATCACCGCTTTCTCCGACTCCGACGCCTCCGTGGGCCTCATGCTGGGTTCCGCCTTTGGGCTGGTGTTCGCCATCGTCTACTACCTCATCCGCCGCTCCATGTCCTTCCGGGACATCATGGGCTGCATCCCCGAGGGGTTTAAGGCCATGGTGCCCGCCATTATGATCCTCACCTTCGCCTGGTCCCTCAAGGGCATGACCGACTCCCTGGGCGCGAAGTACTTCGTGCGTGACTTCGTCCGCTCCGCCTCCGGCATCCAGGTGCTGCTGCCCGTCATCGTGTTTGTGGTGGGCTGCCTGCTGGCCTTCGCCACCGGCACCTCCTGGGGCACCTTCGGCATCCTCATCCCCATTGTCCAGAACGTGTTCACCATGGATAACCCCCTGGCCATCATCTGCATCTCCGCCTGCATGGCGGGCGCGGTGTGCGGCGACCACTGCTCCCCCATTTCCGACACCACCATCATGGCCTCCGCCGGCGCCCAGTGCGACCACGTCAACCACGTGTCCACCCAGCTGCCCTACGCCATCTCCTGCGCGGTGATCGCGGGCGTTACTTACCTCATCGCGGGCGTGCTGGCCTTCGCGGGCGCGCCGGGGCTCATCGCCCTGCCCATCGGCGTAGTGCTCATGGT
>JAIEFH010000034.1 GCA_029067025.1 Oscillospiraceae bacterium
GGGTGAGGGCTTTTCCAACAAGGAACTGTGTGCCAAACTGAACCAGGCGGGCCTGCTCAGCCTCACCGCTGGGCCGGGTCTGCGGTTCCTGCCGCCGCTGACCATCACCAAGGAAGAACTGGATAAGGGGCTGGCCATCCTGAAAGCGGCCCTTTCTTAAAACGGAGGAGATACCGGTGAAAAAAGACTTACTCAAACTGCTGGATCTGTCCAGGGAGGAAATTGCCGAGATCCTGGATATGGCGGACCAGATGAAATACAGCCAGAAGCACGGCATCGCCCACGACTACCTCAAGGGCAAGACCCTGGCCATGATCTTCGAGAAAAACTCTACCCGCACCCGGGTGTCCTTCGAGGTGGGAATGTACCAGCTGGGCGGCCACGCCCTGTTCCTGTCCGGCAAGGAGAGCCAGATCGGCCGCGGGGAGCCGGTGGAGGACACCGCGCGGGTGCTGTCCCGGTACTGCGACGGCATCATGATCCGCACCTACGGTCAGTCCGAGGTGGAGGAATTGGCGAAATACTCCTCCATCCCGGTGGTGAACGGCCTGACCGACTTTGCCCACCCCTGCCAGGTGCTGGCGGACCTGATGACCATCCGGGAGAAGATGACCCGGCTGGAGGGGCTGAAGCTGGCCTTCATCGGGGACGGCAACAATATGGCCAACTCCCTGATTGTGGGCGGCCTGAAGTGCGGCATGGATGTGTCCGTGGCCTGCCCGGAGGGGTATGACCCCGATCGGTTGGTGCTGGACTTTGCCAAAACGGTGACGGACTGCAAGTTCGAGCTGGTGCGCACCCCCAACCAGGCGGCGAAGGACGCCGACGTGGTGATCACCGACGTGTGGGCGTCCATGGGCAAGGAGGAGGAGCGGGCCGTCCGGGCGAAGGCCTTCGCGGGCTACTGCGTGGACGAAGCGCTGATGGAGTTGACTCACCCGGGCTGCATGGTGCAGCACTGCCTGCCCGCCCACAAGGGGGAGGAGATCAGCGCCCAGGTGTTCGAGGCCCACGCCGACGAGATCTTTGAGGAGGCGGAGAACCGCCTGCACGCCCAGAAAGCTGTGTTGTACCTGTTGATGAAGGATTGAGCAAAGTCCCCCTTGCGGTGCAGGGGGGACTTTGTTATAATTGGGCTAAAGGAGGGAAAGGCGATGACTCCTCAGGAACAATTGCGGCAATGGATCAAGGACAGCGGCAATATTGTCTTTTTTGGCGGGGCGGGCGTGTCCACCGAGAGCGGCATCCCTGACTTTCGCAGTGTGGACGGCCTTTATAACCAGAAGTATGACGAGCCGCCGGAGACCATCCTCAGCCACACCTATTTCACCCGCCGCACGGAGGACTTTTACCGTTTCTACCGGGACAAAATGCTGTGCCTGGACGCGAAACCCAACGCCGCCCACCTCAAGCTGGCGGAGCTGGAGCGGGCGGGCAAGCTGAAAGCGGTGGTCACCCAGAATATCGATGGGCTTCACCAGCTGGCGGGCAGCCAGACGGTGTATGAGCTCCACGGCTCGGTACACCGCAACTACTGTACCAAGTGCCGGACGCCCTACGGCGTGGATTTTATCGCCGGGGGAGAGGGAGTGCCCCGCTGCCCGGTGTGTGGAGGGTTAGTGAAGCCGGACGTGGTGCTCTATGAGGAAGGACTGGATCAGGACACCGTAGAGGGGGCCGTGCGAGCCATCGCGCAAGCGGATGTGCTCATCATCGGCGGTACGTCTTTGGTGGTGTATCCCGCCGCGGGGCTCATCAATTATTACCGGGGGAATAAGCTGGTACTCATCAACCGGGATCCCACTGCCTACGACGGACAGGCAGATTTGGTGATCCACGACTCTATCGGGAAAGTACTGGGAGAGATTGAACTATGAACGAGAGAAAACCAGACCGTGTGGGCCAGGTGTTTGCCGCCCTGGGCAAATCGGTGTGCTATGTGGCGCTCTTTCTAGGGATGCAGGTGGCGGTGATGCTGCCTTTGATTGTCTCCATTATTTCGGAAGCCATTACCGGGGAATCGGTGGTGGACGAGGACGCTATCTTGGCTCTACTCAGCGTCGATACGATGACCTTGTCGCTGATTTCGGGGCTGCTTACCCTTACTATTGTGCTGGCCTTTTACCTCATCCGGCGGAAAAAGTTTAGCGAAGCGCTGTGGCTGCGGCCCGTACTCGCGCCTACCCTGCTGACGGGGGCGGCGTTGGCGCCGGGGCTGTATCTGGTGGTCGTTGCAGCACTGGCTATGCTGCCCGAGGCGTGGCTGGACAGCTACAGCGAGGCTTCCGCAGGCATCGGCGGCGGAACCCTGATCGGAGTGATTGCCGTGGCGGTGGTGGCTCCCATTGTGGAGGAGATCATCTTCCGGGGACTGATCTTGAATCGGCTGGCCCGGGTTATGCCCGGTTGGCTGGCGGTTGTGCTGTCTGCCGCCGTGTTCGGGGTGTGCCACGGACATCCAGTTTGGTTTGCCTACGCCTTTGTGCTGGGAGTGGTCTTTGGTTTCATTGATCTGCGGGCGAACTCCATTCTGCCGTCCATCTTAGGACACGTGGTATTCAATGCCATCGGTCAGATATTCTCCGTTATTCCGGAGACGGAGGAGGGGACAGAGGCACTGGTTGCCATGGGTGTGCTGTTGCTGGTCGCCATTGTGGCTCCGCTGATCAACCGCAAGGGCATCGCGGCACTGTTGCGCAAGACATCCGCCGGCCCGGTACCCGTCCCAGAGCAAATCAAAGAACCCAAAAACTATGATTACGATCCCTGGGATGAATGAGAGATTCATGCCTGAGCAGGGAAAGACGTAATCGCATATGATTGCCGGCGAAGAATGATAAAAGCAGGAAGGCCCCGCGCTGTTGGCG
>JAIEFH010000035.1 GCA_029067025.1 Oscillospiraceae bacterium
GTGGTGGCCTTGGTGAACTCGCCGTTCCGGGGGAAGGTGGCGTAGGCCGCCGCCATCTCAAAGGTGGATACGCCCCAGGTCAGGCCGCCCATGGACAGCGGACTGCGGTCGATGTCCGACACGACCTGGCCGTTGGCTCTCACATAATAGGGCTCCATGGAGGTAAAGCCGAATTTGTTGACCATGAAGTCGTAGGACGCCTGCGGGGTGACCATCTCCACCACCCGCAGGGCCACGGTGTTCAGCGACACCGTCACCGCGTACTGCACCGTGGTCAGCCCCCGGTAATCGGCCGAGACGTTGAGGGGCCAGACCTTGCCGTTGAGCAGATAGGGGTTGTCGTCGATCACCGACGCGGGGGTGATAAGCCCCATCTCAATGGCCGGACCGTAGACGGACAAGGGCTTGATGGACGACCCGGGCTGGCGCGTGGTGGTCACCGGCCAGATAGAACCCCGGTTCACCGTCTTTTCCGCCGTGCTGCCCAAGGCCACCACGTAGCCGGTGCTGTTGTCCACCACCGAGATGGCGGACATGAGCCGCTGGCCGGTTTTGGAGGACACCTGATCCAGGTTGGAGCGGTCATTGAACACCGTGTCCACCGCCGACTGCGCCTCCGGATCATAGGCGCAGATGATGGACAGGCCGCCGTTGAGCACCCGCTGCTCACACATGGCCGGACTCATCCCGGTCTCCTCCACCAGCGCCTCGATGGCCTCGGTGATGACCTCCTCCACATACCAGGAATAGAGGGCGGACGAGGTCTTGGTATCCGCATCGTTGGCATCATCGTCATCCGGAACAGCCTGGAGATCCCGCTTGAACACCAGGGGCTGGGCGATGGCCGCGTCCCGCTCCGCCTCGGTGATATAGGCGCCGTCGGGGGAGATCTCCGGGTCGGCCATCAGCTTCAGGATGGTCTCCTGCCGGGCCTTGTTGAACTCCCGGTTGGTCCATACCGAGCCGTTGTCATAGGAATGTTCCGCCCCGCAGTACTCGCACACGTCGTCTTTGGTCAGCGAGTACAGCTTGCACTCCGGATTCTGGCACTGGTAGCGCACCACGTCCACCACGCCGTAGGGCGCGTACAGGGACGGGTTGTTGGTGATGCCCGCCAGGCTGGCGCACTCGGCCAGGGACAGATCCCACACGTCCTTGCCGAAGTAGTACTTGGACGCGGCCTGAACGCCGTAGCACCGGTTTCCCAGATAGATATAATTAAGGTAGAAGGTGATGATGTCTTTTTTGGTGTAGTTGTTTTCCAGCTCCAGGGCCGAGAAGATCTCCAGGATCTTCCGGTTCACCGTGACGTCGTTGCGCCCGGTGGCGTTTTTGATGCTCTGCTGGGTGATGGTGGAGCCGCCCTGGATGTTGCCGCCGGTGAACATCCGCAGCAGGCCCGACGCGGTCCGCCGCCAGTCCACCCCGTTGTGGGTGGGGAAGCGCTTGTCCTCCACGGCGATGATCGCGTTGATCAGATCCTCCGGAATCTGATCGTACTCTATCAGCTCCCGGTTCTCCTCGCCCGACAGGGTCTGGAGCTCCACCAGCATTCCGGTGCTCTTGTCCTGATAATAGATGACCGAGTTCTCGTTCATGGCGTAGTCTTCCAGGCGCAGGTAGGTCTGGGGCATGACCACCGTTTTGACATAGACGACGGCATAGCAGACCATAAAGCAGCCGGTGATGACGCCGATCAGCAGCAGAGTACCGATCACCTGGAAGAAGCGGATGATAATGGTCAGCCAAATGGGGCGGCGCCGCCGTTTGCGCCTGGAACGGGGCTCCCGCCGGCCGCCGGGCTGAGCCTGCGGCTCCCGGCGCTCTGGAGCGCGGTTTTGGTTCGTATCTGACATTGAGATCCCTCCGATGTATTTCGCCGTCCCACCCTGGCGGGACGGCCGGGTCCCTCTCTCTCGGGGCCGCCGGCCCCCGACCGCGGGCGTGCCCCGCCCGGCAATCATTGGTATTATACCACGGTCAAACCGATTTGTCCACCCTGGTCAAAACGACAGGTTTCGGTCCTTCCAGTCACTGGCTTTCGTAGAAATTTTATGTTCCCTCTTGCAATTTCCTTTGCCAGCCGTTACAATAGAGTCACAGCAGGCGGATCCATTTGGCCGCCGGTAAGGAGGATTCCGCCATGAGCGAAGAATACGGCCCTGATTTCGTGTCGATCACCGATGACGAGGGCAATGAATTTGAACTGGAGCATCTGGGCACCCTGGAATACAACGGCCAGGAGTATATGGCTTTCGTCCCCGCCGACATGGACGAGGACGACGAGGACTTCGGCCTGATCCTTCTCAAGGTCATTGAGCAGGACGGGGAGCAGCTTCTGGCCGACATCGACGACGAGCAGGAGCTCAACGCCGTCTATGAAAAATTCATGGAAGAGCTGTTCGAGGACGAGGAGGACGAATAGAACACCCCCCTGCCGGGTTCTAACTACGTGACCTTGCCCTGTTAAAACCCACATTTCTTAAACGGGACGCCCCACTCGCGCGGCGGTTCGCAGACCTCCCGGCCCTCTTTGAAGGTATCTGGACGTTGGGAGCGGTAAAGCCAAGCGGAGGCGACCCACCTGCATTTTTGTGCAGGTTTTTAATGGGGCGGCACGGCCACGGCGGGGGTCTGCCCAAACTAGGCGGAAGGGTTTTACACCCTTCCGCCTTTTTCTGATTTGTGAATTTTTATTCTTAGAGGAATTTAGCCTTGCAACCGTTGTTTCGCCATGTTATAATACCACGTAACGCCCTGCGGGGGTTCGTCTTTTGCGGACGCGCGGCCCCGCCATCACTACACGAACACTGAGAGGATTGATATACCATGAGCGCATCCAGAGAGAAAAAGCAGCGTCAGAACGCCGGCCCCAACCAAAAGGCCCTTAAGGCCCAGCAGGAGCAGGCGGCCCGCAAGCATAAGACCATCGTCTACTCCATCGTAGGCGCCGTGGCCGCGGTCCTGGTGATCGCACTGCTGGTCTGGCGCACCGGCTTTTTCCAGGCCCGATCCACCGCCGCCACCGTGGGCGATGAGAACCTCACCACCGCCCAGCTGAGCTACTATTATCACACAATCCGCAACAACTTTATCAACTCCTACTACGGCTCCTTCATGGGCTTCGACAACACCAAGCCTGACGACGAGCAGATCTACGACCCCACGAGCGGCCAGACCTACCGGGACTATTTCATGGAACTCGCGCTGGATAACGCCCAGTTCGCCTATGCCCTGGAGCGGGAGGCCCTGAACTCCGGCCACACCGAGGATGAGATCAAGGACGACCTCGCCACCGCCATTGCCAACGCGAAGTCTGCCGCCTCCAGGAGCGGGGTCAGCTACTCCTCCTATCTGCGGCTTGTCTACGGCTCTTATATGAGCACCGGCGTGTTTGAGCGGGAACTCACCCGCAACCTGATGGCAAACCTGGTGAACAATGAAAAGTATAACACACTCTATGACAGCTATGCCCAGACCGACCTGGAGGACTACTACAAGGAGAACGCCGACTCTCTGGATACCATCGAGTATTCCTACCTCTATTTCTCCACCCCCTTCGTGGACACCAAGGATGAGGATGGCAACGAGCTGGACGAGGACAAGGCTCAGGAACTGAAAGACCAGGCCAAGGCCGAGACCAAGGAGAAGGCCGAGGAGGCCCTGGAGGCCGTCAAGAGCGGGAGTACCTTTGCCACTCAGGCGGGGAAGTATGAACTCACTTCCTCCGGTGACCATACCACAGTGGTCGGCACCAATTCTGTCCCCTCCGCCTACCGGGAGCAGCTGCTTGAACTGGCCAAGGACGAGTGCGATCTGGTGGAAGTGGACGGCGGCTATTACGTCATTTCCTTCCATGACCGCTATCTGGAGGACGCCCCCACTCAGGACGTGCGCCACATCCTGGCTCTCGCGGAGAGCACCACCGATGAGAGCGGCAACTCAGTCGCCCCCACCGACGACGCCTGGGCCGCCGCCAAGGCCAAGATGGACGAGATCCAGACCGCGTGGGATTCCAGCGACAAGACTGAGGAGGCCTTCGCCAAGCTGGCCAATGAGAAATCCGACGACGGAGACGGCACCACCGGCGGCCTGTACACCCGAGTGCCCAAGAACCCTGCTTACGGCTCCTTCGTCTCCGAGCTTGATACCTGGATGTATGACAGCAGCCGTCAGCCCGGCGATGTCGCCATGATCCAGCACAACGAGGAAGGCGGCAGCTATTACGGCTACCACCTGATCTACTACGTGGGTGAGAACGAGCCTGTCTGGATGAGCACCGCCCGCAGCAGTTTGGCGGGAACGGCCCTCGACGAGTGGGAGGACGGCATTTTCACCAACTATCCCACCGCTGAGAGCGGCGGCGCCAGCTATCTGGGGAAGTAATGAAATGAACCGCGAAAAAGAGGGCCGGGCAATTGCCCGGCCCTCTTTTTATAAGGATTCTTTTCCGTCCGGTTTCAATGAGCCTGGGGATCATTCCGAGGCCCGCGGACGGCTCTGGACGCGCTCCCACGCTTTCTTGACCACCCACGCCCCGGCGAGGCCGCACAGGGAGCCGATAACCGCCCCCACCAGCACATCGCTGGGGAAGTGGACGCCCACGTACAGCCGGGACAGGCCCATCACCACCGCGGCGCACACCGCCGCGATTTTCATCCACTTCTTCGGCGCGGACATACAGACCGCGATGGCAAAGGCAAAGGCGGCATTGGTGTGGCCCGACGGGAAACTGTTGGGGTCGTGCTCCGGCACCAGGTTGACAAAGTTCTCGATGACCAGCCATGGCCTATCCCTTGCCACCAGCGGCTTGATGGTGAAGTTCACCACAATGAGCCCGATGAGCATGGCGCACAGCGCCGAGAACCCGGCCTTCCGGGTGGGCTTAAAGAACAGCATCAGCAGCCCCAGCACAATAAACAGCATCCCCGTATTGCCCAACTGGGTGTACAGCTTCATGAACGGGTCCAGCAGGGCGCAGCGTATGTTCTGGGCGATCCACACCAGCACCCGCTCGTCGAATTGTTGAATGACTTCCGGCATTGTTGTCCCTCCCCGCCTTGACCCGTGGGTCAAAGCTATGTATAATAGATATGTATGCTCTGTGATTTTACCCCATTCCTTGCCATCTGGCAAGCCCCTTTGGGAGGTTAATATGAAAGTCATCCATCTCATCAGCGGCGGCGACACCGGCGGCGCCAAGACCCACGTCCACACCCTGCTGCAAGGTCTGAACAAGCACATCCAGGCAGACATGGTGTGCTTTACCGACGGGCTCTTCGTCCAGGAGGCCCAGGCGCTGGGCATCCGCGTGGACGTGATCGCCGGGGGCAATCCCCTGGCCGCGCTGAAGCCCCTGCGGGAGCGGATCGCTCGGGAAGGCTACGACATCATCCACTGCCACGGCTCCCGGGGCAACCTGATGGGGGCGCTGCTGATGCGCTCCACCGGCCTGCCCGTGGTCACCACCGTCCACTCGGACCCCAAGATCGACTACATGGGCCGTCCACTGTCCGCCCTCACCTTCGGCACCCTCAACAGCTGGGCCCTGCGCCGCATTCCCTACCACATCGGCGTGTCCGACCCCATGGTGGATCTGCTCATCAAGCGGGGCTACGACCCCCAGCAGGTTTTTGGCATCCGCAACGGCCTGGACTTCTCCAACCCCACCGCTCCCCTCACCCGGAGGGAGTACCTGGACAGCCTGGGGCTTGATTGGCCGGAGGACGCGGTGATCGCGGGCATTGCCGCCCGTTTGAACCCGGTGAAGGACATCGGCACCCTGCTGCGGGGCTTTGCCGCCGCCCGCAAAGAACAGCCCCGCCTGCGCCTCATCATCGCCGGAGAGGGCGAGGACGGCCCCGCGCTTAAAAAGCTGGCCCAGGAACTGGGGGTGGAGGACGCGGTGTGCTTCGCCGGATGGGTGTCGGACACCGCCAGCTTCTATCACGCCATCGACATCAACACCCTCACCTCCCTGTCCGAAGGCTTCCCCTACTCCCTGCCCGAGGGGGCACGGTTCGCCCTGCCCACCGTGGCCACCGAGGTGGGCGGCGTGCCCTCCCTCATCCGGCACGATGCCACCGGCCTTTTATTCCAGCCCCGGGATCACAAAACCCTCAGCCGCTACCTGGCCGACCTCGCTGCCGATCCCGCGCTGCGCCGCCGCCTGGGGGACAAACTGCTGGAGGAGGGCCGGGCGGAATATTCCATTGAGAACACCGTCCAGACCCAGTTGGACATATACGCCTCCATCCTCCGCCGTGAGGCCCGGAAGAGCCGCAAACGGGACGGCGTGGTGGTGTGCGGGGCCTATGGCCGGGGCAACGCCGGGGACGAGGCCATTTTGAAAGCGGTGGTGGCCGAGCTGCGCGCCATCGACCCGGATATGCCCCTGTGGGTCTTGACCCGCAAGCCAAAGCTGACCAAGCTCCGCCACCATGTGGGGGCCAGCTATACCTTTAACCCCTTCACCTTTCTGCGCCGGATCCGCAAAAGCGTCCTGTACCTCAATGGGGGCGGCTCCCTGATCCAGGACGTGACCAGCCACCGCTCCCTGTGGTTTTATCTGTTCACCCTGTCCGCCGCCCGGCGGCACGGGTGCAAAGTCATGATGTACGGCTGCGGCATCGGCCCCATCATCCATGCCGGCAACCGCCGCCGGACCGGCCGGATCATCGACCGCTCGGTGGACGTCATCACCCTGCGGGACAGCTCCTCCCGGGAGGAGCTGCGCGCCCTGGGCGTCACCCGCCCCCAGGTGATCC
>JAIEFH010000036.1 GCA_029067025.1 Oscillospiraceae bacterium
GCTCCATCCCGATCAGGAAGGGGCCTATTCCTGGTGGAGCTATCGGTTCGGCGCCCGGGAGAAGAACGTGGGGTGGCGCATTGACTACTTCATTGTGTCCGACCGGCTGGGGGAGCGGGTAGAGGAAGCTTCTATCCATCCAGAGGTTCAGGGCAGCGACCACTGTCCGGTGTCGTTGATTTTGAAATAGTTTCCAGTTGAAAATTTTACTTTTTCACGGCAAAATGGGCAAGCTAAGTCCGCGAAGGAGTGATGACACATGAAAATGGGCAAGAAGGCCATGCTTCCCATCGCCGGGGCCACCATGGCGGCGGGGGCGGCCATCGGCATGATGATGATGCCAAAGAAGAAAAAGCACTCCGCTCAGAAAGCGGCGGGCAAGGCCATCAAGGCCGTGGGCGAGGTCGTGGAGAATTTCAGCGGCTCGCTGAAGATGTGATGAAACGCCCCGCCGGAGCCCGGCGGGGCGTTTCATATGGTGAAATTGGCCGCAGACGCCTCTGGATGGGCGGGGTCCAGAAGGAGAATCTCCCGCCTCTTGTCCATGGCGTAGTTCAGGGTGTACTGGGTGCCTCCCGGCGTGCCGTCGAACACGGCCAGCACGGCGGCGGAGCGATCCACCATATAGCGATCCCGGCGGTGCATACAGTATCGGTCATAGTGCCGCTGCACCACCGTCTCCAGGTCGCAGCGATCTAAAATATCCCGCCAGCGCAGGCGCAGTTCGTCCGGCCAGCGGTCGGCCTGGGTGGGGCAGGGCACCGCCCCCTCCACCGTCAGCCCCGGATACTTTGCCCGCAGTTCCAGCGCCGCCTCGGCGAAATAGAGGTCACAGCCCATGGCCATGCCGGAGATAAAGTGACGGAACCCCCGCCGGTACAGCCCATCCAGCTCCCGGGCCAAGCTGCGTTTCAACGCGGCGCAGCGGGGATCCCGCTCGTCCATCCCCCAGGGCAGCTTATCCGGGCGGTGTCCAGTGAAGCAGCAGGTGCGGTTTTCCTCCAGGGCCATGGCGTTCCCTCCCCTCATGAAATTGGTACAATTGTACTATAAATTTGGAGGGAAGTCAAGAGGAATAGAAACGTTTGTTTAAAAATCGTTTGACACGATTCGACAAAAATGGGGGTTGCATTCTCTGTGCATATGGCGTATAATGTGGGCGAAACAAGTGAATGAATTGTCTTCAGGGCGGGGTGAAATTCCCCACTGGCGGTAAAGGGCTCTGGCCCCAAGTCCGCGACCCGCGCAAGCGGCTGACCCGGTGAAATTCCGGGACCAACGGTATAGTCCGGATGGAAGAAGACGCGTAACCCTCCTGTGGTAGTGTTGCGCCTGGAAGACAGTCTTTTCAGGCGTTTCAGACTATTTTAGGAGGTTTTTTATATGTTGGAAAAATTGGGGAAGCTGTGGGCGCAGATACAGGACAATGTGATGTATGTGCTGGTGTTCCTGCTGATCGCGGCGGGCATCTTCGCGGTGGCAATGGCACTGGAAAAGCTGTGGCTTAAGCCGGAGAAGCAGTCCCCGGCCCGCCGGACGGCCTACATCGGTATATTCGCCGCTATTGCCGCTGTGCTGGTGTACTTCGAGTTCGCGCTGCCCTTCGCCCCCGCGTTTTATGAGCTGGACTTCAGCTTCGTGCCGGAGCTGATTTGTTCCTTCTCTCTGGGCCCGGTGGCTGGGGTGGTGTGCGCACTGGTGAAGGAGCTTCTGAAACTGTTGCTGCGCGGCACCACCACCGCCTTTGTAGGGGATCTGTCTAACTTCGTGATGGGCTGCTCCTTTATCCTTCCTGCTTCCGTGGTCTACCACGTGAAAAAATCCCGGCGCAGTGCGGTGATCGGTATGGGGGTGGGCACCGCTGTGTTGACGGTATTCGGCAGCGTTTTCAACGCTTTTTACCTGCTGCCCGCCTTTTCCGCACTGTATGGAATGCCGTTAGAGGCCATCGTGGGCATGGGTACCAAGATCAATCCCGCCATCAACAGTGTGTCCACGCTGGTACTGTTCGCCGTGGTACCCTTCAACTTGCTCAAAGGCGTGGCGGTGTCGATCATCACCTTCCTGCTCTACAAGCACATCGAGCGTTTGCTCCGCATGAGGTAACGAGTATCGTGATAAAATGAGCGCCCCTCCGTCAAAGCCGGAGGGGCGCTCGTTTGCCGCTTCCCGAACAGATGCCCAGGCATTCTTCAGCATATGGACAGATCCAAAACCAAAGTTTCGGTCAACTTTCACAAAATGAATGGACAAAAGAGCGGCAGTATGCTAGAATTATCTCTATCTGTAGAAAATAAAGAGGATTTCTACCCAAGATCAAAAGGCAAAAGAGGTGGGGCGCGTGGCTCGCCTGGGCGATAAAGAACTGTTTTTGCTGGATATGGACGGCACCATATATTTGGATCAAACCCTGTTCCCGGAGACCATCCCCTTTCTGGAGGCGGTCCGGGCCAGGGGGTGCCGGTACCGCTTTCTCACCAATAACTCCTCCAAGTCGGTGGACGCATATATCACCAAGCTGAATGGCATGGGCATTTCCGCGGTGAGGGCGGACTTTCTCACCTCAGTGGACGCGCTCATCGCGGACTTGGCGGGGCGTCCCCCTTACCGTAAATGCTACGCCTTTGGCACCGGCACCTTCCGCCAGCAGTTGTCGGAAGCGGGCATATCCGTCACAGACCGGTTGGAGGAGGGTATCGACTGCCTGCTTATCGGCTTTGACACAGAGCTGACCTTTCAGAAGCTGGAGGACGCCTGCATCCTGCTGAACCGGGGGGTGGACTTCATCGCCACCAACCCGGACTGGGTGTGCCCCACCTGGTACGGTTCCGTGCCCGACTGCGGCAGCGTATGCGAGATGTTATTCCGGGCCACCGGCCGCAGGCCCCAGGTCATCGGCAAGCCACAGCCCGCCATGGTGTATCTGGCCATGGAGCAGGCGGGCGTTTCCCCAGAACACGCGGTAATGGTAGGGGACAGGCTGTATACCGACATTGCCGCCGGGGTCAACGCGGGGATTGATACCGTATTCGTCCTGTCTGGCGAGGGGACACTGGCCGATTTGGAGGCCGACGGGGCGGCAAAACCCACCTGGATATTTGACAATGTGGGGGCCCTCCGCCGGGCGTGGGAAGCGGATCAGGATTGAGAGCGTATCCCTGGGTTTGCCGGCAAGACCGGCCCAACGCGCCCAGGCTGACGTGTCACAAAGAAAGAGAGTGAGACTATGAATAAACTGAAGCTGGACAACAAACGCACCATCCTGGTGGGCCTGGCATTCCTGTCCATCTGCGCCTTCTGGCAGATGTACGACAATCTGGTGCCGCTCATCCTGAAAGGGACCTTCCACATGGACGAGTCCCTCACCGGGGCGATCATGGCGGCGGACAACATTCTGGCCCTGTTCCTGCTGCCCCTGTTTGGTGGGCTGTCCGACAAGCGCAAACCAGGCAGGCTGGGCCGCCGCACCCCGTTTATCCTGGCGGGAACCGCTGGGGCGGTGATTTTGATGAATCTGCTGCCCATACTGGACAACAGCTATTTTCAAGAAGCGGTCCCCTATCAGTTGGTGAGTTCTGTTATCGTGGAGGGGCCGTCTGCCCCTACGGTACTCATAGACCTGATCGTGCCTGTTAAGCTGCTGGGCTTTATCGTTGTGCTGGGGCTGCTGCTTATCGCCATGGGCACCTACCGCTCTCCCGCCGTGGCGCTGATGCCCGACGTGACCCCCAAGCCCCTGCGCTCCAAGGGCAACGCCATCATCAATCTGATGGGCGCGGTGGGCGGCGTGCTCTACCTGGGCATCAGCGTGGTGCTGTATCCTGCAGCCAAAACCCGGGGCCTGGTTCATGTGGATTACCAGCCGCTGTTTATCATCGTGTCCGCCATTATGGTGCTGGCGGTGGTGGTGATGCTGGTCACCATCCGGGAGCCCAAGCTGGCGGAGGAGAACCGTGCGCTGGAGGCAAAGCACCCGGAATGGAATCTGGCGGAGGACGACGGCAGCGGCAGCGAGGTCCTGCCCACGCCGGTGAAGAAGAGCCTCATTTTCCTGCTGGCCTCCATTGCCCTGTGGTATGTGGGGTATAACGGCGTGACCACCTGGTTTTCCACCTATGTGGCCGAGGTGATGGGGGAGGGCATCGGCGGCACCAACACCTGCCTGATGGTGGCCACAGTGGGCGCCATTGTGTCCTATATTCCCATCGGCGTGGTGGCCTCAAAATTCGGCCGCAAGCGCACCATTCAGGCGGGAGTCATTCTGCTGGCGGCCTGTTTTGCCGCAGGCTTCCTGATGACCCGCAATGCCCATGCCATCACCCCGCCCATGTATGTGGCCTTCGCCCTGGTGGGGCTGGCCTGGGCGGCCATCAACGTCAACTCCCTGCCCATGGTGGTGGAGATGTGCAAGGGCTCCGATGTGGGTAAGTTCACCGGCTACTACTACACCGCCTCCATGGCCG
>JAIEFH010000037.1 GCA_029067025.1 Oscillospiraceae bacterium
TTCATGTTCATTCCTCCAAAAAAGCTTTTGTGGTTTTCTTCCAGCCCTTCAGGTTTTTGCTGAAATTTATTTTACACTACTTCCGGCACTCTGTCAAGTTTTGACGCTTATTTCACAAAAAAATTGTGCGAATTGTTAATACCGCCCATAAAGCGGCCAGGCGCAGGGGCAGCATCCCCGCGCCTGGCTTTAAATCAATTTCCAAATAGCCTTGGCCGCCCCGTCCCGGTCGTTGCTGTCCGTAACCATGGTGGCGGACGCTTTCACCTCGTTGGAGGCGTTGCCCATGGCCACCGGGCAGCCCACCGCCCGCAGCATAGCCAGGTCGTTGTCACTGTCCCCGATGGCGGCGATCTCCCCGGGGGCAATGCCCCATTCCTCCGCCAGCAGGCACAGCGCTCTGCCCTTGTCCACCCCCTGGGCCACCACCTCGAAGTTGTCCGCCCCGGAGCTGGTCAATTCCAGACCGGGTACTGCCCGGAGCCGTTCCAGCAGCGGCGGGAACAGCTCCGGCGCGCCCAAGGCGTATACCTTGGTAAGGGGCCGGTTATGGGCGCGCAGCCAGCCGGCAATATCCTCCGCCACCACTGTGTTGTCCATGTACGCGGGATAGGGGTAGATCCTGCGGAAAACCCCATCGGAATAGGGATCCAGCAGGTTGGCTTCCCCGGCAAACACCATACAGGCCAGCTCCTGGCCTGCCAGCGTGTCCAGCACCGCCCGCGCGGCGTCCTCTGAAATATCCCAGCGGCGCAGATGCCTGCCGTCCGTCATGTCGGCGATGGCCGCCCCTCCCAGGCATACCGCCCGCTCGTCGCACCCGGCCAGTTCGGTCAGCCACACCGCCTCCTGGACGCTGCGCCCGGTGGACAAAACCACCCGGACGCCCCGTTCCCGGGCGGTTCGGATCGCCAGTACCGTTTCCTCCGTCACCGTTCCCCCGGAGTTGAGCAGTGTCCCGTCCACATCCAGAGCAATCATACGGATCATATCCAGTCCCCCTGTCATAAGCGTGGCAAAGTCCGCCGTTTGGCCCAGTATACCTCATTTTCTTCCCGCTGGCAACCCATATGCAGGGCCAAAATGTCAAGAGGCGGCGCCCACTTTTGTCTTGCAAAAGCATAGCCGTATGGTTTATGATAGTGGCAGATAGGCGGGCCATGTTTGTGGCCTGTGTGATAACTTTAACACAGAAAGGACAGCTTGCCATGAAACGTTCAGAGATCAATAATGCCCTGAAAGAACTGGAGGCCATGTGCGCCGAGTACCGTTTTCCCCTGCCGCCTTTCTGCCATTTTACCCCGGAGCAGTGGCAGACCCTGGGCCATGAGTACGACGAGGTGCGGGATTGTATGCTGGGCTGGGACATTACCGACTACGGCAAGGGGGACTTCGACCACTTTGGGTTCTCCCTCATCACCATCCGCAACGGCAACCGGGCCATGGCGGACAAGTACCCCAAGGTCTATGCGGAAAAGCTGCTCTACCTGAAGGAGGGCCAATACGCCCCCAACCATTTCCACTGGTATAAGACGGAGGACATCATCAACCGGGGAGGCGGGAACGTACTGATCCGGGTATATAACTCCCTGCCCGACGAGGAGATCGACTACGCCTCCGACGTCACTGTCCACACCGACGGGCGGACCTATACGGTTCCGGCAGGGACGCAGATCCGGCTTACCCCCGGCGAGAGCATCCACATTCAGCAGCGGTTGTACCACGACTTCTCTGTGGAGGAGGGTAGCGGCCCGGTGCTGCTGGGTGAGGTGAGCCAGTGTAATGACGACAACACAGACAACCGGTTCAACCCACCCGTGGGCCGTTTCCCCGCCATTGAGGAGGACGAGCCGCCGTACCGCCTGCTGTGCAACGAGTACCCAGCTTTGGATGAGAAATGAGCGCAAAGGCGGCACAACGGGGCTAAGACACGTGGTTCCCAATTGTAGGAAAGCAATTCAGAAAGAGGGGCTCATTATCCGCCGAACTATTCCACTCACGATAGGCATGATTCCCATCCTTTCGGGCAACCTATTGCCGAGGTGACCTTTATGGATAAGAAAAAGGCGAGGATTTCACAGCCGGCCCCAGACCAGGCTGAGCGCCCTATTCCGCCGAAGATCTACCCGGTCATTGACAACGATTTGGCGCGGGATAATGTGGAAAATGATCTGCCCGCCGCCGATTTGCAGGATCTTCAATAGGCCGTATACTTTCCCACAGACTGCTAACCATATTCCTGAGGTGATTTTTAATGCATTATCCAGATTTGAACGCCCTGCTGCGCAGTGAACCAGAGGCAAAACATTATTTTGACACACTGCCGGACTACGCCAGGGAGCAGATCAGCACCCGATCCGACAGTGTCAATTCCTTTGCCAGCTTGAAAGACTATGCCCAGAACCTTCTGCGCGGCGACGATTGACACGGCAGATGAAAACCACCCCTCATACGGGGTGGTTTTCATTTTACCTGTTTGAGTTGTGGAGTACCTTCTCCTGTTGTTTTATTCGCGTTCCGTTGTCGGAAACGACGCAGGCCTTCCATTTTCGTATGCGTTCAACATTTGTACGCAATGGGATTGACGGTATAGTATACGCCCGGAATATGCACATTGTCTTCCTTTGTGCCGCTGTCCGGGTAGCAATATCGGTGATAGTCGTCCACCGTCAATCGAAAGAGCAGAAACAGCCCGCCGGCAAAGCGATCGGCCAGCGCACGGTCACGAAAAAGCTCCTCCAGCGTATAGGTGTTGTTCTTAACGGTAAAGCGCGAGTCCGTTTCGATCTTCCGCACACTGATCTTTGCATCGCATGGCGCGATCAAGTGGTTCGGATTCGGATCGATGGGACGGCATTCCGGTTTCACACGACGGGTAAAAAGTCATTAAAGGAGGAAAACTGCCTGTCCTTCCACTTGCGAATAAAACAGGTGTCGCTTTTCGAGAAAAAAGTTCGAAAAACGACACCCGTCCAGGCTTATTCAATCATATTGCTCTTCGATATGTAAGGAGTCATCCAACTGATCGTAGATCAAAAACTGGGCCAGAAATATGATGTACCATGCTCCAATTACGGGGAGCAACAACACCGACCAGGGGGCGAACAGCACATAGACGGCGATAAACGCCAGCTGGATCAGCCCCGCGCCCATGACCCGCCAGAAGTATTTCACGCAGAACAGGATGCAGTTCCGCAGCCGCACGGCGGGGGACTGCTCGAACAAAACCAGCTGGGGCCAGTACAGGGTGTACACCACCAGCAGGAGCAGCAAAGAAAATAAGAACAGCGCCACCGTGCCCAGACTGGGCGGTGCCTCTGCCGCCCACCAAAGCAGCATGGCCATGAATGCGTACAGCCCGGCCATCAGACCCATCAAGGCACCGGGGACAAGGCTGGCCTTCCAATTCTGCTTCCAGGCGCGGACCCAGGCGTCCTTCCAGGGGAGCGGATCGTCTCGCAGGCCCCGGAGGATGGCGTCATACATTCCCGCAAGGAAGGGGCCGGCAATCATGCCGCCCACAATAGAGCAGGGGAGAAGCACCAGCACGCTGGATACGCCGATGGAATAGATGATTCCGACAGCCAAAGGGGTCATGCCCAGCAGCGTGACCATGCTGACCTTCCACCAGTGGGCAAAGCGGATGGACAGCAGCTGCTTATAGCGGTTAAAGCCGGT
Source organism: Oscillospiraceae bacterium (assembly GCA_029067025.1). Lineage (GTDB taxonomy): Bacteria > Bacillota > Clostridia > Oscillospirales > Oscillospiraceae > Enterenecus. Next base: position 3,679 of record JAIEFH010000037.1, read on the forward strand.
CTGACGGACGTCCTCGTTGTAATCCGGATCCTCCCGGATGAAAAGTCCCATAGTTCGCCCCTCCTTATGGCATGGCGTAGTGGCAGTTATCTAAAAACCGGGACAAAAGCTGGGCCGCGTCACCGTCATAGCCCTCCTGACAGGTGAGCTCCACGCTGATGGCATAGTTCCGGTATACCCCAAAGGCGGAAGCCCCCCGGGCATAGGGGTTGGTTTCCGAGTCAAAGGAATAGGTGATGATGGTAAAATCCTGGCCATTGTGGGTCTCCGACCCAGTCTGCTCGACCATATATTGCTGCCTGGCCATGTCTTTCCACTGGGCCAGTGTGTTTTGGGCCTCCTCGACAGACTTGTATCCGCCCAGCAGGAAATAGACCTGGGCGTCATACACCTGAGCCTCGTCCCCGTCCTCATTGGTGTAGGATCTGCCCTCGCCGATGGACCAGGTGGCGTAATACATCCCGTTGGCCGCCAGCGCCTCGTTGTTCTCCCGGTGATCCATGCCGTCCGGGGTATCCACCCCTACAATGCCGCCGACAGTGACCCAATTCTCGTCCCAGTCCATGCCGCCCGCGTCCTTCTCCGGGGGCGGCGGCGTGCCGCAGCCCGCCAGGCCCAGGGATAAAGCCGCAGCAATCAGCAATACCATCCACTTTTTCATTGTACCGCTCCTTCCATCAGCCTGTCCCACAGAGCGTCGCAGCCCTCGGGATATTTGCAGGTTTCGTCTGTCCAGAAGCCCCGCCGGGCTACAGACAGTCCAGCGGCCAACTCGTTGCTGCTGCCGGTCACTGTTTTCCCCGCCACCTGATACGAATAGCTGCCCAGATCCATGTCCACCAAAGCGGGGCAGCTGCCCCAGGCCAGATACGTCCCATCGGCAGAGTAATCCCCTTCTTCCGGCAGCGAGCCGTCCAGCCGCCGCAGGGAGCGGTAGTTCATCTGGAACCCCTCCGGGTCCTCCAGCAGGAAAAAGTAGCTGTCACGGTTCATAAGGTCCGCCATAAGGGTGACCCCCGCCGAGATCGCCATCTCCGCATCAGTGTCGCCGGTGGAGGCGTACTGGTTGAGCTGAACCGTGATCCTGCCGTCCCCGTTCAAGTCTTCGCCCATGGAGGCAAAGGCGGCCTCAATGGCAGCGGCGGTATCGTCGGGCAGGGCGTTCGTCCCCACATAGGCGACCTGGTAATCCGGACGAATCTGGCCCACGCCCAGGGCGTGGCAGAGGATGCTCACCCCAATGCCCGCCAGCACCACGCCTATAGCAATATGCCATTTATGATAGTGCCACCAGTTTTTCCGCTGTTCCTCGGGGGTCAACTGCCGCTGCTCCTCCCGTTTCTCGTTCCGGTATTTCCATTTCAAATATTCACTGGCCACGGCTGCGCCTCCTCACTCTCTGGTGGTGCCCCCGGGGGCGTAGGCCACCGGCAGGAGCACCATGGCGGGGATATTGGAGCGATCCTTGGTAAGCAGCAGATCCACTGCCGTCTCAGCCATTTTTTGAAGAGGCTGGACAATGGTGGAGCAGTACAATTCCTGGCCGCCGAACCGCCGGATGCCGTCAAAGCCAATGATCTGGACGTCCTCTGGAACGCGGATGCCTAGTTCCTTCAGCATATTCTGAATTTGCCAAGCCAGTAGATCGGTGGAACAGAAAATCCCGTCAATATCCAGCTTACCATTGGTCATATGACTGTGGAAAAAGCTCCGAAACTGTTCCAGATCGTCGCCATCGGAAAGACGAAGGGAATCACAGGGAATATTCCGCATCCGGCAGACCATTTCAAAACCGTCGCCCCGTCGATCGGTCTCGCTGGGGCTGGAGGAGCCGATGCGCAGGAAGGCCAGACGGCGGCAGCCCAGCCCGATCAGCTTTTCCGCCGCCATGCGCCCGCCGCCGAAATTGTCTGACGCCACGCAGGGGACATTGGAAGAGATGCAGCGGTCAATGCTGATGAACGGCAGATCCTCGTCCAGCTCCACTGGATTATAGGTGAGGCCGATGATGCCGTCCACCTTGTTCTGGCGTACCATATTGATGCAGCTCTGCTCTATGTCTGGGCGGGAGGCTGTGACATACATCAGCATCCGGTGATCCCGCTGGGCAAGGGCGCTGCAGATGTTTTGAGCCAGTGCGGCAAAAAAGGGGTGATCCAGTCCCGGCAGAATCAGGGCTACGGTATAAGTCTTGCCCGCCCGCAGTCCCCGGGCATACTCGTTCACCTGGTATCCCAGCCGCCGGGCGGCCGCCTCCACCTTGACGCGGTAGCTCTCGCCCACCGGCCTGCCGTTGAACACCTTGGAAACAGTGCCCAGAGCCACGCCCGCCTCCTGGGCCACATCCTTCATCGTTGGCATACTTCCCATGACGCAAGACCCTCCTCGTGTGCGTGAAACATTTCGCGGGAAAGGAATTTTTTCTCCATTTCGCTTGCTGTTTTGCTTATTATAGCAAACAACAGCAGTTGATGTAAAGTGGTTTTTTGCGCGAAACGTTCTATTGTATAGATTGCACAAAAAGAGTGGATGGTTTTTCACCAAACCGCCAAAAATAAGGTTTCACACCCCTTTGCTATGCGAATCTTCTTGACACGCGCGGCTCAACTTGCTATTATTTTGTCAACAAGGAAAATAACGTTTCTCCACGAAGAGAGCCTTATTTTCTGTGATCCGCTTTTGATGAAACCTTGCTTGCATCAAGAGAGCGCGGCCAGGCATCAGAGGGCATAGGAGGTGGGGACAGACGCAAAACCTCGGCCGGCCGCAGTAAGAAAATCTTACAAGGGAGTGAGTCATAAAGAATGAGCGTAAAGCAAAAGCCCAATGCCGGAACGGCCATGGCCGTTCCGGCCAAGCGGGGCAGGCCGCTTGGCCGAAGGCTCTTTGACAACTGGCAGCTGTACGCGCTGCTGCTGATCCCCGTGGTGCTGACGGTGGTGTACAAGTACATCCCCATGTACGGCATCCAGATTGCCTTCCGGGACTTCGATCCCAACCTGGGCTTCGTGGAGAGCCAGTGGGTGGGCCTGAAGTGGTTCCAGCGGTTTTTCAGTGCCCCCACCTGCTTCCGGATGATCAAGAACACGGTGCTCATCAGCCTGTTCAGCCTGCTGTGGAGCTTCCCTATCCCCATCATCCTGTCCCTCATCATCAACCAGCTGCGCTTCGCCCGGTTCAAGCGGGTGGTGCAGACCGTCCTCTACGCGCCCCACTTCATCTCCACCATGATCATCTGCGGTATGATCCGCATCTTCCTCAGCCCCACCGGCGGCCTGCTGAACCTGATCCTGGGCACCCAGATCGATTTCCTTACCCATTCCTCCGCATTCCGCACCATTTACATCGCCTCCGGCATCTGGCAGGACGCGGGCTGGGGCTGCATCATCTACCTGGCCACCCTGGCTAACGTGGATCCGGGTCTGTATGAGGCCGCCAAAGTGGACGGCGCGTCCGTATTCCAGCGCATCCGGAACATCGACATCCCCGAGCTGCTGCCCATGGCCATTCTAAACCTGATCATGGCCGCCGGCGGACTGATGAACGTGGGCTTTGAAAAAGTCTGGCTGCTCCAGACCGACCTGAACAAGGCCACCTCCGACGTCATCGCCGTGTATGTGTACCAGCTCGGTATCGAGCAGGCCAAGTACAGTTATTCCACCGCTGTGGGCCTGTTCAACACCGCGGTAAACATTATCCTATTGCTCGTCGTCAACAAGATCGCGTCCAAAGCCTCGGACGTGCAATTTGTCTAAGGGGGTGGGCGCATGAACAAGCAAGCAAAAGGTATGTCCGACAAGACCAGCGACATCATCCTGGTGGCTATCTGCGCCGTGGTGCTGCTCATCGTGGCCTATCCGCTGTACTATGTGGTCATCGCCTCCTTCTCCGATCCCTTCGACGTGTACGCGGGCAAGACCTTCCTGCTGCCCAGCGGCTTTAGCTTCAAGGGCTATGAGGCAGTGTTTGCCGACCCGAAGATCATGCCGGGCTTCTTCAACTCCGTGAAGTACACCGTCATCGGCACCTGCTTCTCCGTCATCATGCTGTACATCACCGCCTACCCCCTGGCCCAGAAGGACCTGCCCGGGCGCAAGTTCCTCAGCCTGTTCTTTGTGTTCACCATGTACTTTGGCGGCGGCATGATCCCCACCTACCTGATCGTCAAGCAGACCGGCCTCATGGGCAGTATGTGGTCC
>JAIEFH010000038.1 GCA_029067025.1 Oscillospiraceae bacterium
ATATTGAGGCCTGTCAGAAAGATATGATCGCGGCGCTGAAAAAGACCCGCTTCCGAGCCCCAGGCACCTTTGAGAATATGCACAAGCTGGTGCAGGGCTATCTTGGCGACGGCAACAAGATGGGCGAGGGCTGGCTGCTCACCGGCGAGATGCTGGAGCTCATCCACTCCGGAGTACCAAACATCGTGTGTACCCAACCCTTTGGCTGCCTGCCCAACCACATCGTGGGCAAGGGCATGATCCGCCGTCTGAAGGATGACTACCCAAATTCCAACATCGTGGCCATCGACTACGACCCCGGCGCCACAAAAATCAACCAGGAGAACCGCATCAAGCTTATGCTGGCCAACGCCAAGGCTTTGGCCAAGCAGGAGAAAGAGAAAGAGCCCGTGGGTGCGGGCCTGTGAGAAGAAGGTACTCCCATGAAATTAGCGGAAGCCTTACAGGAGCGGCCCTGTGGCACCGCGCATTAGGGGGATTTTTATGGACAAATTGAGATTTGTGGACGCCTGTACCGACGAACACTTCCGGGCCATGTCCCTGATCCACGCTCTGGGCTGGCGGGATACCTATGCGGACGCGGTGCCCGCTGATTACATGGCCCGCGAGATTACCGATGACCGCTGGGTGGAGGTGTTCCGCACCAACTACGAAACTCAAAACGGTGTCCACGGCCTGCTCCTCTACCGAGGGGATGTTCCGGTGTCCTGCCTCAACTATTGTAAGGCGCGGGTGACCAATTACAACGTAGGCGACATTTGTACCTTTGACAATGCCGCCTATGCCAACTGGGGCGAAATTGCCTCCTTCTATACCCATCCGGCGGAGCGGAGCCACGGCTACGGCGGGCTGCTGTTTGAGGAGGCGTGCCGTCGGATGAAAGCGAAGGGCTTTGAAAACGCTTTCGTGTTCGTCCTGCGGGAGAATGAGGCGGCCCAGCGGTTCTACGCCGCCCATGGCTTTACCTGGGATGGCACCCACGCCGATATTCCCTTCCCCCACGACACCATCTGCGTGGATCTGCGGTATGTAAAAAAGCTATAACCGCGAAGCGGCCCAGGGATTTCCCCTTCCTGGGCCGCTTTGATTGCCCAATCCCCCCATTCCCGCATATACTGAACCCAAAGGGGGCGGGTGTAATGAGGCGCTGTTGCTGTGGATCGCAGGGGCAGGGCGGCGATCTGGTAGCTGTGGCGGCGGCCCTGTCCGTACTCATGGCCCAGGGCAAAACAGCGGAACAGATCGAGCTGATTTCCACGCTGTTCGAAATCATCGGCAATAATCTGAGCCTTCTGGCTCTGAAAGCGCCCAGCGAGGAGGGCTGCTGCTGTCAGGAGGAAGCACGGGCACAAGACCAAAATGAGGGCCGCTGTTCCTGACAGCGGCCCTCACTTTTTATGTATTCTTTTCCCGGTCCCGCTGGATGAGCAGCTTCATTGCCTCAACGCCTCCCCGGACGGCGGCGTCCACATCCTCGTCCCGGATCTGATCCAGCCCGGCGGCGTTGCGCTCCTGGTTCCAGATGACGTGGAACGCCGCCCCGCACCGCAGGCCCCGGGAGGCGGCCACGGTGAACAGCGCCGCGCTCTCCATCTCGGAGGCCAGCACGCCCAGCCGCTTCCACGCCTCCCACTTGCTTTGCAGTTCGTAGGACACCGGCATACGCTCCGGTGAGTGCTGGCCGTAGAAGGAGTCCTTGCACTGCACCACTCCGGCGTGCCAGCGCTTCTTCCCCGCCTTGGCCACGTCCACCAGGGCGCTGAGCACTTCATAATCCGCCACCGCGGGGAACTCGATGGGGGCGTACTCCCGGCTGGTGCCCTCCATGCGGACGGCCCCAGTGGCGATGACCACGTCCCCGCTGGCCACGTCCAGCCGGATGCCGCCGCAGGTGCCCACCCGGATGAAAGTGTCCGCGCCCAAGTTGGCCAGCTCCTCCATGGCGATGGAAGCGGAGGGCCCGCCGATGCCGGTGGAGGTGACGGTCACCTTCTCCCCCAGCAGGGTGCCGGTATAGGTGACGTATTCCCGGTTAGTCATCACATGGACAGGGTTGTCAAAATAGCGGGCGATCTTCTCGCACCGCCCGGGGTCACCCGGGAGGATACAGTACCGCCCCACGTCCCCCTGCTTGCAGTTGATGTGGAATTGGCGTTCGTCCGCGATCATGACCGCACCTCATTTCTCTTGATTTGTCCATATTATATCGCAGGCGGGGGCAAAAAGCAAGGCGCGGATAGGCACGGCTCAGAAAAATGTATCATCATAGCAGCCCTTCACAGCTCACGCTCCCGCTGGCCGCTCGGTATCTGCCGTCAATACAATACCGTGTGTCCCATCCTGAGCTGTGACATACCACCGCTCTCCCTCCGGCGGAGCCTTGGAAATCACAATTCGAGCCAGCTCGCCTTCCTCGATCCTACCAACAGCCGTGTCGTACACCAACACTGTCACCGGGTACTCCCCCGCCTCAAAGCCAAAGGTCTCTCCCCGTTTCAGAGGGCTGCTGTCGGCGTTCCGCACCCCTGAATCCCGGTCTACAAAGTCCGCCACGACCTCAACGATGGTGGCATCCGAATTGTTGACGAACACCAAATTGTAATCGATCTTCTCTCCGCCGCTGCCGCAGCCGGACAGGGCATAAAATACCACAAGGGCAATCAGGATAAAGGTCAAAAAGCGCTTCATAATGCATTCTCCTTTCAAAATTGGCCGCAAAAAGACCGCCCCATGGCCAGGGCGGTCATGCGGTCTGTTTTTTGTTTGATTGTCAGTCCTCGCCGTCGGGGACAAACTCCAGAATGTCCCCCGGCTGGCAGCCCAGCGCCCTGCAGATGGCCTCCAGGGTGGAAAAGCGCACCGCTTTGGCCTTATTGTTTTTTAAAATGGACAGATTGGCCATGGTGACGTCCACCTTCTGGGACAGCTCCCCCAGGGACATCTTGCGCTTAGCCATCATCACGTCCAGGTTCACGATAATCGCCATACGCCGCCCCCTAAATCGTCAGGTCGTTTTCCGCTTTCAGTTCAGCGGCCTGACGGAACAGGGCGGACATGACCATGCACAGGAGTCCCGCCATGAGGAAGATGGGGACGAACAGGGCGTTGTAGGTGAGCAGCGGCAAAATGCTCCGATAGGTGGCAAATCCCCAAATCAGCCGCAAAAGAGCCGCGCCAGCGATTACGAAGCAGCACACCGCCGCCCGTTTCATGCTTTTGGCGTTGTCCATGACAAAGGGGTTCCCCTTCAGAATGGTGTCCAGCACCCGCTTGCCCTGCCAGAGGATGACGGCAGTGCATACGCCGCAGGACAGCAGGAATAGGGTCAGCACCGGCCAATAAAACTCCTCCGCAAACATTGCCATCATCCAAACAAATGGATTCCAGACATAAGCGGAAAGCCTCATCCAAACTTCCCAATGCCCCGTTAAGAGCCGCGTCATTGTCTGCCCGTCCCATTGGTTTTCCGCCAGCATGGCTGCCAGAGTTGGCACAAAATAGAGGGCAATGAGATTGCACACAAACGTGATGATAACCAGCACCCGCAGCACACGGGCCAGCTTCTTCACAGAAGTCTTATCCATACTTACCACCTCTTGTCCATGAGCTTACCACTTGTATTATCGTTTGTCAAGTATTTTTTATCGTTTTTCGATAAATACG
>JAIEFH010000039.1 GCA_029067025.1 Oscillospiraceae bacterium
TCACCACTCATGGTGGCCCAGGTGCTTTCGGGATAGTAGGGTTTGCATCAAAAATTTAGGAGAATTTTTCAATTTAATAATTCTCAAACACTTTTCAAGCAAATCGCAAACAAAGACCCGATAGAATACCATCATCAAGTACAAAAACCAAAGATCAATTTATGGAGGTCATTCAAATGAAAAAAGAAAACTTTGTGTCCCTGATTCTTGGCACGGTGGGCGGCATCCTGTTCGCCATCGGTATGTGTATGTGCCTGCTCCCGGAGTGGAATGCCTTCACCCAGGGGGTCGTGGTAGCAGTCATCGGCGCAGTGGTGCTGATCGTCATGCTGCTCGTCCGCCGTAAAATGGAAGGCAAGCCCGCCATCGAGCTTAACGGCAAGGCCATCGGAACGGTGGCTCTCGGCATTATCGGCGCGCTTGTGCTGGGTGTTGGTATGTGCATGGTTATGGTCTGGGAGATGATGATTCCCGGCATCCTCGTGGGTGTTGTGGGCCTTGTCCTGCTGCTGTGCCTGATCCCCTTGGTCAAGGGTTTGAAGTAAAATGTCCAAATCAACATAACAATAAATTAAGGAGTGAAACAACATGGCAGAATCCAAATTTGTAAAGGCGAACGAGAAGATCGCAGAAACCGTGGTCGGCGGCTATAAGAAGATCGAGGAAGGTGTGGTCGGCGGGTTTGGCAAGATCACGGACAAATTCGTGGGCGAGTTTTGACCCACGAGGGAGAGTCTGTGGAGGAGGCCAAGGAGCGGCTTGCCGCTGAGCAGGCCGCCCGTGAGGAGGCAACTAAGGCCGAGGCCTCGAAGCGCACAGCCGCACAGCAGACGATTATGGGTTCCGGCAGTAGCGGAATTGCTCAGGCCAGTGTGGAGGCCAGCCTGAACCGGGCCAAGGCCAGCGTAGAAGCCAGCAAAAACGCGAGAAAGCGGCACTAAGATACTGCAGCGGGTTATCTGCCTGTCAAAACCGGACCTATGCGTCAGCGTGGGTTCGGTTTTTTGTAAAAAGCATAATATTCACACATCAAAAAAGGAACTAATTTAATATTACATCTAAGCTGTTCTTCGTTTTTAATATTATGAAAACAAAACTCTGACATTTCACCAACATTTCAAAGCAAGCCCTCGGAGAGGACTTTTTGAAAAAGGAATGATATGGAGATTTAACGGATCAGGCTTGGATCATAGCGGAGTTTTTTGGTCTGCATGGCGTAGATGACACGCAGTAGCTTCTTAGCGGCATGAGTCAAGACAACCTGGTGTGTCTTTCCCTCGGCCCGCTTCTTGGCGTAATACTCGGCAAATACAGGCTCATGAGTAATAAGAGGGAGGCAGCAGTTCATCAGGGCGTACCTGAGCTGAGAGGAACCGTGCTTCACCATATGGCCGGTAAACTCAGACTGGCCGGACTGGAAGTAACCTAGCTCCAAGCCCGGCCGTGTTTTTGGCTAAGGCTTTGAGTTGAACGAAATCACTCATGGTGAAGTGACCGCGGGGGAGCTTGCGCAGCGGCTCATAGGCGCGCATATTGGCAATTTTCTCTGGTGTCTGGTAGTTGGACAGGATGTACAGAGCCGTAACGGACAGCCTGCCCTTGAAAAAGGGCTTGAACTCCGGGAAGGTCTTGTCCAGGACGTTGGTCAGCTCTACAAGTTGGCGTGAACGCTGGCGAACCAAGCTGTCCCGGAATCTTGTGAGTGACTTTAGCTTGTCCATGTGGTAAAATGATGGCGGATAGGGTTTGTACTCTACCGTCATCACATAGCGGGCAATGTTCTGCGCAGAGATGGAATCATTCGTCGTGTTCCTGAGCGATTTGCTGCGAACGAATCGGGAAATCAGGAGCGGATTGAACTCCATGAATGTGAAGCCGTTGGATTCAAGGAACAGCTTCAGATTTTGCCCATAGTGACCGGTGGACTCAAACCCTATCCGCTTTTCGTCCTCAAGGCTATTGAGAAAGTTCTTGAGCGTGGAAAAGCCCTCGCAGTCGTTGGCAAACGACCACGAGGGTGTGACGAGATCTCCGATTCCGTCCAGGACGGCGCAGTCGTGCTTGAATTTGGAAATATCGATTCCTACAAAGTACATGGGTTTCCTCCTTTTCAAAATTAGCACTGCTGTTTCCGCAGATGGCTTGTCCATGTATTCACGCAAATTGAAACGTCAAGCGTTAACCAACTGATTACCAATTCAGACAAGTTACTGCGGTTTGAGTCACCTCCGAACAGTCAAGCTGTAATTTTATAGAAACAAATCCGCAGTGCCTGTCTGATTATACCGCAGGTAGCTACTCCTGCTGTATACCATTTTTGTGGAAAGGAGAAATAATAAAAACCACCCCTTTCGAGATGGTTTTTATTATACGTGCATTTATGAATCCCAAGGCAATCGCGGTTATTGCCGTTGCCGCAGTTGCGGGTGTCGTAGCTGTCGTGGTCAAGAAGATTAAGAAGTGACTTGCAGAGGGTGGTGCCTGCTCTATATTTGGGTGGATGCCACTCTTGCTGAATAAACCTTTAGCTGGTATGACGATGACGTAACTCCGCAGCTTTTCAAGGACGAGCTGATGGGCGGCTCCGGCAACATCACGGTCTGAATCAACAGCCCCGGCGGTGACTGCGTAGCGGCGGCTCAAATCTACAATATGCTCATGGACTATCATGGTCAAGATTGTTCAGCAGAACCTCCCAGGCATCAGGATGTTTACTATATACGGCCAGACGTTCAAATTCAAGCGTTCAAATGGCACGGCAAATTACATTGTAATTTCAAAAACCGTTGCGCCATCCATATTCAAAAGCAAAATCTCTCCGCCCTGCAACCGAACGTATTCCTGACTTAGCGCCATGCCAATGCCGGTTTGCCCGCCCACACCTTTATAGAAGCGTTCAAAAATGTGCGGGGCATCCTCGTTGGAAATAGGCTGTCCGTCATTTCTGATGCAAATCGTCAGGCGGTCTCTGGGCGCACTCTGCCGTTCCGCTGTAATGCTAATGCAGCTTTCCGCATAGCGGACGCTATTGGTGAGGATATTGGAAAGCGCCGAAAACATCATATCTTCATCGCAATGGAATAGTATTGGGTCGGGAAACTCAAATGAAACCTCTATACCTTGCTGCTCTGCTACAGGTGCAATAACCCGAATCGCATCATAAAGGATTTCGCGTACATCATTGAGCTGGATATGCGGCTTCACCATGCCGCCATCCAGCTTGCTGAATTCCAGAATTGTATTGATTAAACCAGCCATTCGATCCGTTTCCTTTTCGATGATTTGGCAGGCTTCTTTTTGTGCTGCAATTCCCATTTCCATGCCGTCAGCATAGCCCCGTATGCTCATAAGGGGCGTCTTTAATTCGTGGGCTGCATTGGTAAAAAAGTTTTTTATGCTCTGATCCTTTTCGTCCAAAAGGCGGATGCTCCGCCGCGCTACCAGCCAAAGCGGAAGGGCGAATATCAAGAGGGAAACCAGCAAAATAACTGTCACTGTTCGTACCAAATCTGTGGAAAAAGTGACATCTGTATAAAGCAATAGCGCACCGCCGTCCAGCCCGTTTGCCCCGACGGTTTCTATGGACAGATAGAAAACATCATGCCCGTCCGTGCGGATACGTCGGACATTTTTGAATGGGATTGTCTGAGAGTTATTCAGATAGTCCTCCAGGATTGCAATCTCTACTGGGAAAAGGATGTCCCGATCCTTATAATCATCTGTATGGATGTGGGATATTTCCGGCAGCGGATGTGAGGTATCAGGATCGTCCCCTGTTGTCAGGGCCGATATGTTTATCAATGCTGTTGCCGCTCGGTCATAGATATAGCGCATTTCCACGATATGAAACAAACCGATCATGGTAAAACCACAGAGCAGGGCCAACATCAGCATGAAATGCAAGGTGCGCCGGTTGAGACTTGTCCTCTTCATCGACCGGCCTCTTTCTTTGTCAGCTTAAAACCGCATCCCCATACGGTCTGCACATAAACATCGCACCCGGCGTCGGTCAGCTTTTTGCGGAGACGTCGGTTTGTTTCATCCGCTGCACGGCTCTCTACATCAAAATTCATATCCCATATTTCATCCAGCAGAACGTCTTTGCTGACGGTTGTTTCAAAATGCTCCATCATAAATCCTAAAAACCGCCTTTCTGTAGGCGTAAGACGAAGGCAACGGTCTCCCACATAGAATTCATGCCGCGTCCCATCATAACGCAGGTTCCCGCAAATCAAATCGCTGCCTGTTTGAGGGGTGTCCTTCTCGTATTGAACCCGGCGCAGCAGGGCGTGAACCTTGGCAGATAACAGCATGAGCTTAAAAGGCTTGATGATATAATCATCGCTGCCCAGCGCGATACCATTGTAGTAGTCGCTGTCTGTGTCCTTGGCCGTCAGTAGAATGATTGGAACTTTTGATATTGCCCGAAGCGCGGTCAGGATACCGATTCCGTCCGTTCCTGGCATCATAATATCCAAAATGACCAATTCACAGGGATTTCTTTTGAACTCCGCCAGCAAAGCATCCCCTGTTTCAAAGGCTGTAATTTGGTGTCCATCGTTTTTTAATGACGCAGTTACAATATCACGGATTTCCTTCTCATCATCTGCAAAGTAAATCGCGGCCATCCGGCTCACCCCCT
>JAIEFH010000004.1 GCA_029067025.1 Oscillospiraceae bacterium
CGCTCCCTTTTTCTCCGTGTAGGTCACACCATCTATCACCATAGGGGAAAATCCGTCCGCATTGGGGTGGGTGTTCTTGTTCCTGATTGCCATATCTGCCTGAATACTCTTGATTTTACTCTTGGTAACGGCGATTTCACGGGGAAAATATTTGAGTATCTGATCCTCCAGCGTGTATTTCTGGCTAGGATCGGAGAAGTAGTGCCCCCAATAGTAGTTGTTGCCGCCTTTGCAGGCCCAGGTCACATACATGGGGATTTTGCCGTCCAGCTTGCCGAACACGAACTCCGTTTCTCCGACATGGATGGAGTCGGTGATGACATAGCCCTCGTTAATTCTGGCATCCATATCAGCGGCCCTCCCTGTCTCTGGCTTTCTTTTCAGCCTGTCGAACGACTTCCAGATAGTGTTTCGCCCATTCGGGCAGCTTCTCCGGCGCTATGGTGCCGAGAATATCACTCCGTTCAAAACGCGAGGTCTTGCCGGAGTATAACTCCGTGCAGTAGCAGGCGGAGCCGCGACTGTTGGGGGACGCGCCAAAGCCGCCAGTGCATAGCTGAAGCTGACAGGTGGCGCGGCGGTATTCCCGGCGCAGTATCTCCGGCTTGATAACGACAATCTTTCCTTTGAGATCATCCTGGTAGCTGATGACTTCGCAGCCCACGGCGGTGATGGGGGCGTTAGGGATGCCCTGGATTTTAGGGCCGTTCAGATCAATGCGGGTTTTCTCCGCCTGCTCCGCCACGCGCTCCCCAAAGAGCTTCACCAGTTCGGAATAGTCGTCGCTGACCATGATCTCGGTGTAGCTGGCAAGCAAGCCATTTTCCGTACAGAACGCGCACATATACCGTTCGTCGTCAATGCCTGCCGGGTTTTCGCCCAGCACGATTTCCCGGTCACCAACGCGCATAGCATGGATGATCTCAAAACCTCCCGCCATGCGCTTTTCCTCATTTTTGCTCATTCGCAAACCTCCTTGTTCAAAAATTTACACCGCCCTGTGTCCAGAGGACAAAGAGCGGTGTATGTAAAAGGAGGAACGATATATCAAAAGAAGATACTGACCACCTATTTTCAGGAGGGTACAAATATGTTATAATTCTTGCTAACAAATTGGGTTTGGAGGAAAATCTCATGGAACAAGTCCCTAAGTGCAAATCACTGATAGCTACATTCAAAGATGATAAGCTAATGTTGGATGGCCCATATTTGATTGAATATGATGCAGGGAAAAACAAAGAACTCCATATAAAGATAGAACAGTGTGGAATTAGAACAATTATAATATCGTCCGATACAGATATTCCCGTATTTGACCTCAATGCGGTACTTACACGCATCGAAAGGTTTCTCATGCTATTAGATGGTACTTTTGTTCCTTTGGGAGAACTGCGATTTTCTAAGTCTGAGACAGTGAACGAAAGCATATTAAGTTCTTATGCGAGAAACCTGGAAAAGCAAAGATTATCATATTTTTCATCCGCTGACTTTTGTGGCTATAAAATAAATAAATTACTTAGTTTCAATTCAATTCTCACAACTGAATTGTTTGTGAAATGGGAGGAACTTCTCACGGAATTGGATGTAGTGCATCAAATGTACCTCTATTCTCTGAGCAATAATGGGGTGACAGTAGATGTTAAATGCGCATTTCTTATCGAATTAGCGGAACCTCTTGTTGAAATTGTAAAAGCACACACAAACTTCTTTTCATCATTAAAGCCCGGTGAGCGCGGTACAACGCTTAAAAATTGTTTAGATGCTTTGATTACAAAATATGGTGTAGATATTTTCAAAAGTGAATTATCTAATGACTATGAAAAGTTTTTATCTGCGACGGTTAATAGCAGAGTCCGAATAATGCACATTAAACGTGAGCAGAGAGGCGTGTATTTTGATGGAAAGGAGTCCATTCTATATATCCTAAAAATGAGTTTGTTATATCGAAGGATACTTTTTGAGATGTTGAACATTGATGAAGCGGCTTATAAAGATAATTTGTTGAGGTGTGTTTCAAGGCTGGATATGTGGAATGATGTTTTAGAGACATTCTTGAAAAGGCTGTCTTAATAATATGAAAGCTATTTAATTGCAAAGCGTTGCAAGTTGTTGACTTGCAACGCTTTTATGTAAGTGGCCCGCAGAGCGGGCCACGGGGAACTGCTTAATACCCCGTCCGGGGCAGGGTCTTGGGGGGAGCGTAGACCTTCGTCACCCAGCGGGTGGTAGCCATGATCCACTGGCCGTTATAGACGCCGCCCACGTCCGCCTGATTGACGAATTGACTGCCGCCCTTGGCCCAGGACACCACGGTGCAGTCAATCTTGGGGGCTTCTACCTGCCGGAAATTGGCGGGGACGACGCCGAACACGAACATGACCTCCGTCACATACTCATTGGACGCCAGCCGCAGCGCCACGGGGGACGCTTCCAGCACATAGTTCTGCTGGGTATTCAGACTGTCCGCCAGGACGCGGTATTCGCTGCCGTTGAGATTGGTCTTGTAAACGATCTTGTAGCTGCCAGCGGCGTTATAGGTGCCGGTGGTGATTTTCGCCAGCCGTACCGCTTCCACGGGTAAAGTGTCACGCCAGTAGAACGACGTGAGCGCCGTGGTGGAGTTGTTGCCGATGCTGCTGAACGTGTAGCGGATGTTCTGACCGGGCATGACCTCGGCATAGCCGGTTTTCTCAATGGACACGTTGGTGTAAAGGCTCTTGTTGGTCATAGCAGCCTTTACGATCTGCCCAGCGTGTTCGATCTCCACGTCAATGGGGGTCTTGTCCAGCCCGTAGAAGTCAGCGGCCTGGGCTTCCACCACCTTGTAGCGGCCCAGGGGCAGGGGCTTGGACACGGCCACACCATTCTTGTCGGTGCGGATGGTATCGACAAGGTTGCCGGTGCGGTAGTGGTAGATTTCAAACACGGTGCCGGGGATGGGAGTGCCAGCGGGCCAGCCGTTCATGCTGTTGTAGTCGGCGCTGGTCTTGGTGATCTGGATTTGCCCTGTGACGGCGGTGTTCTTCCAGGTGATGGTGGTGCAGCCGCCGTATTCCACATAGACGGTCTTGGGCTGGGTGTCCAGGATATAGCCCTCGGCGCACTCAATTTCCCGGATGGTGTACCGGCCATCATCCAGCTCCTTGTCGATATACACATACCCCTCGTTATCGCTCTCATAGGTGCCGATGGGGTTGCCCTTGGCATCGGACAGCAGGAACTTCACGCCATAAATGCCCTTGCCAGTCACGCTGTCGATCTTGTGGATAAGGGCGCTCCCGGCCTGCCGGTTGGTGATCTCCAAAGTGGCGGTGCCGCCGTCCTTCACCTCGATCTGATGGGGCGTATCGTCCAGCTTATAGCCCTTGGCGGCTTTCAGCTCCACCACCTGATACCAGCCCTTTTCGGCTTCGGGCAGGTTGATAACGCCGTTCTCATCGGTGGTGTAGGTGCCGATGATCTCCCCGTTCATCTTGCGGACTTCAAACTGGACGCCCTTGATGCGCTCCCCGGTTTCCTCGTCCTTCTTGATGATGGTCAAACCGCCCACCTTCGTGTTATACACGGTGATGGTTTGCGTATCGCTGGCATTGACCTTGACAGTCTGCGTCTTGGTGCCCTCATCCATCACATAACCGGGCAGGGGCTTGGTTTCCGTAATGACCAAAGTGCCCACCACGCCGGAAATGCGGATTTCGCCGTTGGCGTCGGTCTTATAAAGGCCCTTGCTGGACAGGTGGCCGTAATCATCGTCCAGGTAGCTACCGTCCGAGTAGGTGATCTGGAACTCCACCCCGGCCAGCGGTTCGCCCGTCTGCTTATCCAGCTTGCGGATCACGATGGTTCCCTGCTTGGCGTTGTAAAAGCGCAGAGTCTGAACTTCGCCGGTCTTAATGAGGATGGACTTGGGCGTGGTGTCGAGGACGTACCCCTCCAGGGTCTTGACCTCCCGTGCGGTGACGGTGGTGCCGGGGGTGAGGTCGTTCAGCACGATGCGGCCATTCTCATCGGTGATGAACTCGCCGTTGGAATTGCC
>JAIEFH010000040.1 GCA_029067025.1 Oscillospiraceae bacterium
TTGCAGTTTTTCATATTGCTGATGTGGCCCCGGCTTCGCTCCTTCATAGAGCACAGGTAAGTGTAGAGCGTTTCTCCTTTTGCGTTCACCCGCTGGGAGGCTTTGGGCCGCATGAAGTCGCCGCAGCTGCCGCACATCAGCAGGCCGGAGAGCAGAGCGACATTGCTCCGAGGCTTGCGATAGCTCTTTGATCTGTTTTGCTCCAAAAGCTGCTGTACCTTTACCCAGGCTTTCCCGTCAATGGCGCCCGGGTGTTTGCCCACCGAGACAATCCATTCATCCATGGGCTTGATTTGATTTGCTTTTCCTGGCTGCTGCAGGGTACGGTTGTAGGCCATGATCCCATGTATGCCGTCAAAATCGCTTTGTTCGGAAAACAGGTCTACATTGTTTTCCGTAAGGTACTGGTAAGCGGCCTCATCTGCAATTAAATATACGGGATTGGAAAGAATACCTTTAATGGTAAACCGGGTAAAATCCTTCCCGTTTTTGGTCATGAATCCATTTTGCAGCAGATAAGTTTCCGTTTTGGTCAAAGAGCCGGTTTCCAGGAATTTTTCAAAAATCAGCTTGACCACACTGATTTCGTCCGGGATTGTTTTCAACTTGCACGCCTTTCTGGTCTTGCCGTCAATCGTCACATGGGAAACGTTTTCTGAGGCATAGCCGGTGGGAGTGACACCGCCCAGCCAACGCCCAGTTTTGGATAGTTCGTGCATATTGTCTCGAATCCGTTCAGCAATGGTTTCCCGCTCCAACTGGGAAAAGACCGAGGAAATATACATCATGGCCCGTCCCATGGGAGAGGAGGTGTCAAACTGCTCTTTGATGGAAATGAAGTCGATCTTCATTTGGCTGAACTTTTCAATCAGCTTTGCAAAGTCGCCGATATTGCGGCTGATACGATCCAGGCGATAGACCACGATTGCCCGAAAGTCGTTTTCTTCCGCGTCAGCCATCATTTTTTTGAATTTTGGCCGCTCCAGCGATCCGCCGGAAAAGCCTTCATCTTCATAGACCAGAGCGTTGTCGGCGGAGGCATCCCCAAACTGCATACGGATGTACTGCCGGCACATTTCAATTTGGTTTTCGATGCTTTCTCCTTTCCCGGTAAATTTGGATTTGCGGGAGTAGATCACGAACTGACCCTCTGCGTTCATTTGTACCACCTCGTTATGTTATATATTTGGAAGTATTGTACCATAGCGTCCATATTCCAGCAATAGGAGAGCGGAGAGGCGGCTAGGAGTTTTTGCGGACAAAATAGTGATAAACTCAATATTTTCACTATTATTATAACAAAATTATACAAAATATGCAAAAAAGCGCGGCTGTCAAGTCGCGCTTTTTTCACGCCTAAATGGAGGGCATAACCATGCCGGAAATCATTTTGTCCGACTATTTCTACGGTGAAGAATCAGAGGGATTTGTATACTTCAAAATTCCCCGCCTGCTGATCACAGATCAGAAATTCAAGCACGTTTCCACCGACGCCAAACTGCTCTATGGTATGCTGCTGGATCGCATGGGCCTGTCCGCCAGGAACAACTGGTACGACGACTACGGGCGCGTCTATATCTACTACACCGTGGACGAGATATGCGAGGATATGTGCTGCGGGCGGGACAAGGCCATGAAGCTGCTGGCCGAACTGGACAAAAAGAAAGGCATTGGCCTGGTCGAGCGCGTCAAGCAGGGCCAAGGCCGCCCCACCAAACTCTATGTCAAGCGGTTTACCACCCGCACCGCGCCGCCGTCACCTGCCCCGCCGCCCCCGGATATTTTCTTGCCCGGCTCAGAGGTCGGAAAAAACCACCCCCAGACGTCGGAAAAGTCGACCTCAAGACGTCGGAAAAAACCACGTCAAGAGGTCGAAAAAACCGACCTAAATCATACTAAGAGAAGTCAACTTGACTTTAACCATCCTGATCCATCCATCCCCCCTCAAAGTTCCCCCGGTGCTGCCGTTGGGATGGATAGATACGAACAAAGGGAGGAAGTCAAAGCGAATATTGACTTTGAAAACCTACAGAACGCTCACCCCTATGACGATGTGGAAAGCCTTTTGGAACTCATGGTGGATGTTCTGTGCAGCACCGCACCCACCACGCGTATCATCGGGAATGCGGACAGTTTTATCTATTTGGGGGGAAATGAGCAATCAACCCATAAATACGTTTCCGAACTTTTGGGAAAGGAAACCATCGAAACCCGCACCAGCAGCCAAAGTAAAGGGCGCAACGGCTCCTACAGCCAAAACTTTCAACAGGCGGGGCGCGAGCTCCTGACCCCCGATGAAGTCCGTATGCTGGATAACCGCCTTTCCATCATCCTGATCCGAGGCGAGGCTCCAGTGATTGACGCCAAATTTGACCTGGAACGACACCCCAATATCAAGTATACCGGGGACAGCGGGGCCGCCCCCTATGTCCACAAAGCCCCCTGTCTCTATGACGCGGGCGACCTGGACTTTACCTTTACATCCCTGGACGACATCGAAATTATCGAATGAAAGGAAGATGTTTTATGAACATGAAGAACAACAAGCCCGACACCCTGACCCACCGCCAGACCCGCCGCGCCCGCCATCTCTACTTTGCCAGCGTCCTGGCCGTGGCCCTGTGCGCCGCCCTCGCCGTCCCGGCCGTTGCCACCGCAGGGAGTGGCAACGACCCGCTCTCCATCGTAAACAATTTGAGTGATTTTATCTTCTCCTGCATCAAGGCCATCGGCGTGATCATCCTGGGCTGGGGCATCGTCCAGCTCGGCATGAGCATCCAGCCCCACGACGCCAGCCAGCGTAGCCAGGGTATGCTGTGCGTGTTCGGCGGGCTGATCATCGCTTTCAGCAAAGAAATCCTGTCCACCATCGGCGCGCTGTGAGCCGGTCCAAAATCAACAAGGGAATTGCGTCTCACCATGAGACGCAATTCCCTATGTGGAGGTGATTTAGCATGAGTGACAACTGGATCGTAAATATTCTGGAAAGCGCACTGACAGACTGGAACGGTAAACTGTCCGAGATATGGACGCTGCTGACACAGACGCCGCAGAACTTCAAAGGCGGTGACATCTGGACGGTGATTTCCGGCATACACACCGCCATGGTGGGGATCGGCTACGGCCTGTTGGTGCTGTTCTTTGCTATGGGCGTTTTTCAAAACGCCGCCAGCTTTCGTGACTTCCAGCGCCCGGAATTTGCCCTGCGCCATTTCATCCGCTTCATTTTGGCAAAGGTGGCCGTAGGGAACTGCATGGAAATCATGACCGCCATTTTCAGCGTGTGCGGCGGTGTGGTTTCCGCCGTCATGGGCAGTGTGGGTGGGGCTGTCTCCACGGCGGCCACTTTGCCCACCGAAATTGTAACAGCTATTAAGAGACTGGGCCTGCTGG